>JBNJGV010000045.1:0-10324 GCA_051819785.1 Nanobdellota archaeon
TTCCGATAAGTTAGCTTTGAATTTATTTATATCCCAATTGTTTGTCAATTTAGAGATTTTATCAGACCAACCCTTATCTATAACAAAATCACTTCCTTTTCTATAATATAATTTAGTCCCTACTTCAGTTATTGCATAGTCAGGAAAAGGTAAATCATATTCATTCATAGCTTCCTTAACCAACCTGAGATTTCTTCCAGTAGCGAAGGCTAGCTTAAAATTCCTTTGTTTAAGGATTCTTTTGAATATATCCATAGAACCATCATACTCTTGCACACCATTTGGAATAAGAGTTCTATCGAGATCAGTTCCTATTAAGATATTTTTTATCATTTTAAATAACTTCTTTGAAAGCTGCAAGATACTTTTCAGCCGCTTTTTTCCATGAATAATTATTTTTTATGTTTTTTACTGCATTTTTCGAGATTTTATTCCAAAGCATGCGCTCTTTTGTTAATTTTATTATTTTTTTTGATATGTCCTTTTGGTCTTTAGGATCAACAAGAAGCCCATTTACCCCATCTTCAATTATTTCTGATGGGCCGCCTATCTTAGTTGCAACAACTGGAACACCACAAGCGCCTGCTTCAAGGATAGTTATCCCAAATGGCTCTACTAATGCCGGATTGACGAAAACCCCGCCATTTTTGGCTAAATATCTATAAAAGGCAGGGACTTGATGTTGGTGAGACAAAGATATACCAGGTATGGCTATTTTATCATAAAGATTATTTTCCCTTATTGTAGAATTGATTGAAGTAATAACATCTTTAATATTATTATCAATGCTTAAGGTATCTGCAAAAACAAGAAAGTTTGATAATCTTTTTAATTCCCTACTGCTTCCGAAGGCCTTCAAAAGCCCATGCAGATTTTTTCTTTTATCCAGTCTTGTAAGAACTGAAAGCAAGCTTTTTTTAGGATTTTTCAAATTCTGGTCCAAAATATTATCTAATAACTCATAAGTGTGCTTTTCCTCTTTAGTATTATTTTTTTTAGGAGGGTAAAATCTTTTAAGGTCAATTCCAGGAGGAATAGCTATAAACTTATGTGACTTTCCTTTTATATCATAGTTAGTGTACTGATGTTTTATCTCTTCATAGGTACTGGTTATTATCTTCGCAGAGTTATTTATTGCCTCTTGCTCAGCCTTAATTCTTTTTGTAAAGTTAAAAATTTTATCCAATCTGGCATAGTTATTCTTATTGACACCCAACCTTTGCATTTTGGACTTTCCAAGACTATGCCCTGTGTGTATTTGTGGTCTATTGTAATCTTTGGCTAATTTAGAGCAAACCAAGCCAGAATCAGCATAATTACTCTGAAAAACATCAGGCACCCTTCCTTTTTTTGAAATATACGCTTTAACATTCTTAGTAAATTCATTAATATAAGGCCAAAGTTTAACCTTTTTCATATAACCTTTGGGTCCACATTCAATTCTTACTATCCTAACTTTATCTGTTATTTTTTCAAAAGCGTCATAATAACCAGGGTAGTTTTTATCTTCTATCCTACGTGTGATGATTTCAACTTCATCAACTTGCTTCATTTTCCCTAGAGCTTTCGCCAATTCAAGAACATAAACAATTTGTCCACCTGTATCTTCGTCCCTTCCCAACTCTAAGTTATGTGACCTAAATAAACCATGCATAGAATGCAACTGGATATATAATCCCATTTTGTTCCTCCTTTTAATTATATGTATTGGTTGATAATTATTTGATAGCCATTAACAAATAATCTAATGAACATATCAAAAATCTATTCTGAAAATAACATTCTTGTACAAGCAATAAATATCTATATAAAAAATTATTAAATTATCTTACTTAAGTTTTGTATTAATTCATTTATAATTTTTTTGTTTTATTTAAAGTAACTAAATTAAACTTCAAAAAGTAGTTTAATATTTAACAAGAAATATGACACACTCAAATAATCAGAAAATATTTAAAGGAATATCTTTGTAGTAAAGCAGGTGAATGTTATGAGATTATTTAGTATTTTATGTTTAGTCATCTCAATCATTATTGTTTCGGGTTGTGGTGGGGAGAAATATAATGATGAGATTAATATAGTGATGGCACGACAAGGTTTTGACCCAATTAATTATGCACTAAATCACAACGTGGTTGATAAACCAGAAGGTATAAAGATAAACTTTGTTGGTACTGATTACTCCCAAGCAGAGCTTTACACTCTTTCAACTAAAAAACCAACAATAGGCATACTATCAAGTGTTAACATAGCAATTGCTGCTAATAAGGGTAAAAAATTCAAAATATTAGCACCTCAATTTGGAGATGTAGTGGGCCCAAGGAATATGTCAATGGGTCAGCTAATTGTTTTAAAAAATAGTGAAATAAATAGTGTTCAGGATTTAAAAAATAAAAAAATTGGTATCCAAGGAAAAGCTGATGGTTCATCTATTGCTATGATGACAACAATGCACAAAAAGTATGGCGCCGACCTTGATGACTTTAAATTTATGGCCATAAAAAGCCAGTTAGCTCCCGAATTGCTTAAAAAAGGCGCAATTGACGCAGCTATGTTTGATTCAGATTATATATTGAAAGAAAATTTTAAAGAAGAATTTAAAACTCTTATTGATTTTGGAAAAGATCTTAAAGAACTATATGGCTGCATACCCCCAATTAAGTTTTTTGTAGTAGAAAAGGAAAACTTCAACAATAATCCTGAATTATATAAAAAAACATTAAATTATCTAAAAAAGAATTACTATTGGGGTCAAGCTAATCTAGAAAAGATTTGTGCTAATTATTCTAAAACACATAACATCGCCTATGATAAATGTTTAACTAATCCAAAATACACTCAAAGGTTTAAATCTCTTGAAAAAAAACATCTTAAAGTTTTTAAAGATTTTTATAAAGTTGCTATAAATAGAGGGGTAATCAAGAAAGTTCCTGAAGTCAATGAACTATTTATCAAAGAGTAAATGGCTAAAAGAAAGAAAAATAATAGTTGCAAATATAAAGCGGTTTTTTTAATAGTTGTAATTGCAATACTAATCTATTGGCAATATTTTTTTGATTCATTTTTGCTTTCTACTCCTAAGCAAATATTAACTTCCTTAATAACTCTATTTCTCAACCCAAATGTATGGAAAAATATAGCTGCAACAAGTATAAGAGTTTATGTTTCTCTTATTATTTCGATTATTTTAGGTACTTTAATTGGTTCTCTTAGTTATTTCAACAAAAATCTTACAATAATTACAAAATACATATTTAACCCTACACAATATATAGATAGTGCTGTCTGGACAATTATTGCAATCGTTTGTTTTGGACTATCTCTGATTACCCCTTACTTTGTTATCGTTTTAGTTATTGTTCCTAATATTTTTGTAGCTGTAGAGGTAGGAATAAATAATATAAAAAACGAGATATACGAATTGGGTAAAATATACACTAAAAAGAAAAGCAAATTATTCAAACACATTATTTTCCCACAAATAATTCCCCAATTATTAATAGGAACAATAAGAAGTCATGCAGTTGCTTGGAAAATTGTGGTAACAGCGGAGGTTTTTATATCAATAAATGGTCTTGGATTTATGTTAAATAACTATTTCAAAATGATTGATATATCAAATCTTTTCGCGACAATCATAATAATTGTATTGATGGGCTCATTTACTGATACATTATTAAAGACACTAATATATAAAACTAAGATGAAGCATTATGTTAAAAATTAAAAATATAAATAAAAGCTTTGGAAAAAATCAAATTTATAAAGATTTCAACCTAGAAGTTAAAAAGGGACAAGTAATGGCCTTATTAGGAAATAGTGGAATTGGGAAAACCACCCTTTTAAGATGTATTAATGGATTAGATGATTACTCAGGTAAAATTAAATTAACAGGTAATTTTTCAGTATTGTTCCAGGAAAATAGACTTTGTCCGTGGCTTACCTGTAAAGATAATATCCTTTTACCATTTAAATTGATGGGTAAAGAAATAACACCAAAAATAAAAAACAATATGAAATTGTATAGTTTAAAGTTGGGTTTGGACGAGATTTACAAGAAATATCCAAATGAAATATCGGGCGGCCAACAAAGAAGAGTAGCATTTTTGCGCACATTAGTTACTGAACCAGACTTATTCATACTTGATGAACCATTCACATCAATAGAAGATAAATTAAAAAAACGCATATGTGAATGGTTTTTCAGCTATTGTAAAAATAATAAAAAAACAGTAATATATGCTACTCATGAAAAAGAATTTATTAAGTATTCAGATAAAACAATTAACTTAAATAAAATTAGAAAATTTTAATTCACGCTATTGTCCTATAACTAAGGAGACAATGTTGATGACCAGGGCATATATAATAGTTCAAACATCGAATCCATCATAAATAAATCTAAGTGATAATAAAGGTAGGTGTCATATTGTCTTAAATTAACTGTTGCGTCAGGATATATTTTATTATAATATCTTTCAAAAGTGCTTTCAATCATATATATTCTTGATCTTGATTTAGTACTCCTTTCCCAAAGCTCTTTTATGCTTTTATCATATGTACCATTTTCAATGATATTTAATAAAACTGTTCTATATGTTTCTGAAAGATATTTAAGATGCCTTGTGCTAGGATAGTTGACAAATATTTTTTCTGCTTTTGAAATTTTATCTTTATATAGGCCACCCACTTGTGAAGTTAAATTATTTTGCTTTGTAAGATTATTCATATCATCAATTACATACCATTCCAACTTATATACTTCACTTTTACTTGGGCATTCGCAATTTGTTGCAAATACTACATCTTTACCATGATGGTAATTTTCTATTGTAAGGTTCTCTGGCGGTTCAAACATAATATTTGGATAAAAATCACTATACACGCCATAAAATATTATGTTTTCCTTGTTTTGCAATCTTTCAGTGTATGCGCATTCTTCTATATTTATTTCATAAGCCTTTATTTGATCTATAGACCTAATCTTATTATACTTTTTTATAATTCGACCACCAAGTTCCTTACTTATCTCCTCATCAATATATTTGTTGAAAAAAAGTAGAGCCCTTGTTTTATTAATCGAGTTAAAAGATTCAGGATCGTGATATTCTTTTTGTGAAAGCTCCTCAATCAAACCTTTAAACTTAAAATTTTCTTCTGCTTTGAGTATTTTTTCTTTATCTTTTATTGTATTTTTTAGAGAACGCAAATTCTCATCAACCTGTTCAAAAATAGCTTGAATATATGAATATATGTATATCACATCATAAGCTGTTTCATATTTATCTATATTATTATCATAAAATTTATTTGATACATTAAATTTTTCTTCAACAATGGATTTGTATTGCTTTGTTTTTTCCTTGAAAAGTTCATGAGAATTATCTAAATTTTTTTTGTAATTTAGAAGTAAATTTTCATTGAATTGCATATTTTCCATTGAAAATAATTGTAAAACATTATTTATATTTTCAGAATACGCAAATAGTGTTTTTCTATTTTGTTTTAAAACATTTAACGCATTATTATAAGTTGCATATTGCAAAAATTTATTTGTATCTTTTATATTTTTTTCAAGATTAATAAGGAAATTATCCGGATTAAGATTCAAATAATCATCTGAAAAATCACTTGGAGGATACCTATTCTCAAAATAATCTTTTGTCATTTCTCTAAGATCTGACATATTCCTTTGATCTTTATTGTCAGTAGGCGAGTAAAATAATGGCTGAAAAAAGGTTGAAAGATAAAAATTATGCAGTGCTTTGATTTTTCTTGAAATGTTGGGACCAACCTCACTCATGTCTGGTTTAAGAACTTCACCACCAACAACAAAATATTTTTCGTCTCCATGCATATAATAAGGGCCAAACTTAATCATGCCACTATGATTAGACATTTTATATTCTTCTGGGGAAAAATTATTAACTTCTTTCACAGGAGCCAGTTTATCACCCTCAGAAGACTTGAAAACTAAAAATGCAATAACAATAATAAATAATAAAATGAATAGAGGTACAAGATATTTTATTTGCCACCTTTGCTTTGACTTTAGCATCCTAATTTACTGTAATCTACTCCACTCTCTGCGTTACTATCTGCTGCTTCAGACAATTCTTCAATAATTTTACTATTTTGCTCAACTGAATCTTCAATACCCTGACTTAACTCAATGTCCTTAGCAAGCATTTTCTCCGCACTTTTTTCAGGACCATTGTCAAGAAGGTGGGCTGCTCCAAACATACCCGCAGCAGCTACTAGCCCGCATCCAATTACCGCAAAAGTTTTCTTCTTAAAAGATTTCAACGCCATACATATATCTATTGATTACTAATATTTAAATGTTGTTGTAGACTATCAATAATCCGATTTCATGGCAATCCTGGTCCCTTTAGATAACTTTAATCAGCCATATTTCATAAAATATTTATTATAGTGTGTTTTCTAATTTAGGATACAATATGAAATCAGCTAATTTTAATGACGAGCTTAGGAAATTTATTAATATAAATCCAAAACTAGATTTTGATGAACTAGGACAGTTATTGATGCTAGACGAATTATATGAAGAACTGCCCGAGGATATTGAAGAGTTCAGAAAACTATACTCACACTTTGACCCAAGAGTTATCGAGAATAATGAAGAAGGAATTGTTTTTCTTGAGATTATAAATAGCAATGAGCCAGAATCAGTAGTAAAACACAGATTGAACTCATATTTTAATATAAAAACACACTTTATAGATAATTATAAAGAGTACAAAGTAAACATGGAAAAATTTAAAGAGGCGTGTACTGAATCGAACAACATTATAAATGAATTCCTTAAAAATGCACAATTTCCCGAAGTTATCATTAACACTCTAAAAGAAACTGACGTTGTAGCTAAATGCAATGATTTTTTTGACCTTTACAAAGTATATAAGGAAACACACAACAAGCGGATAAAATTTGAGATTTTGAGAAAATTAGGATTAATAGTAATGCTAAAAAGAATACGAAGAACATATCTTCTCGATGAAGTTGACTTTGCAGTTGAAAATGTAAAAAAACTTTTTAAGCATGGGCTTGGAATATCTGATAAAAAAGAAAAAAGATATTATGTGTGGCTAGATTCTGACAACAAAGTGTGTTACATGCAAAACAAAACCCAAGCGACAAAACACTATGAAAGTTCTTTGAAAAGCAGGAGAAGATTGGGGCTGCAGATTTACCCCCTGCAACATGTAGTTTGTCATCCTGCTAAAACAAAGTTTGGAAATTTTGTTTTGCACATGGACATCAGGAATAAATTCAGAAAACATGGTCAAATAAGTTATACATCTTTCGTCGAAAAAATGGTCAGAAAAAATCTAGCTTTTCCAAACATGGTACGTGATGTTATAGGAGTAAGACTTGTTGTGGAAACTGAGGAAGAAATTATCCGCCTTGTCAAAGACCTTGAAAGTTTCCTAGGTGGTTCATCTACAAGAAAAAGAGAGAAAAATGGCCTGAACAGGTTCGGAAAAAGACGCATCAGCAAGTATTCCTCAGAGGATTACTATGTGTGGAAAGCTGTGTATGATATAACCCTTCCTAATCCCTCAATCTGGTTTCTAAATAAGCTTATGGGAGAAGTAAATGGAAACGAACACTTGCTAGAATTATTAAAAAAAGAGAAAATAAGATTAGAAGATTGTCCAAGAGATTTTGTTGTTGAAGTGCAAATCCAGGATTTAAGTTCTTATCTTTTAAGCATTTCAAATGGTAGCCCCGCAACTCATGGAATGCTTAAGAAAAAGCAGATAAGAGGTAATTCTTTTTATAAATTTTTTCCAAAAGAAATTTATACAGAGGATCTCGCTAAATTAAGAAAAAATATACTTTCCGTAAAAAAATAAATCATGAATAATAAAACAAACTTATTTTTTTGAATTATTCTTTTCTAATTCTGGTTTAACCAATTCAGTCTTTATATGAAGCTCTCTTAGTTGTTCAGTTGAGACATCACTAGGAGAACCATCCATTGGGCACTGGGCTGCTTTATTCTTAGGAAATGCAATCACTTCTCTTATGTCATTCATTCCAAGCATTTTTACAATCAACCTATCAATTCCAAGACCCATCCCTCCATGTACTGGAGCGCCATATTGATAAGCATTAAGGAGAAATCCGAACTTTTGTTCAGCTTCAGACTTGTCCATACCTACAACTTCCATAACCTTTTTTTGTATATCTGGGTCATGGATTCTGATTGAGCCAGAACCTAATTCAACTCCATTTAATACTAAATCAAAAAGATCTCCTTTTACTTTACCAGGGTCAGTTTTTATAATATCAATGTCTTCCTTTTTAGGCATACTAAACATATGGTGCTCAGGTGCCCATTTTTCAGCATCCTCATCCCATGAGAAAAGAGGAAAATCAGTTATCCAACAGAATTTGTATTTATTTTCATCAATAAGGTCAAGTCTTTTTGCAATTTCTTGCCTTAATGAATCAATAACTTTGTTTGCTGTATCTTTTTTATCAGCTATAAACATCAAAATACTTCCTGGTTTTGCTCCAGTAGCTTTAATAAGCTCGTTTTTAGTCTCATCATCAAAGAATTTCGCTATATTTGATTCAAGACCATTCTCCGTTACTCTCATCCAGGCCATACCTTTTGCTCCACAGCTTTGTGAGAATTCAATAAGAGAATCAATTTCTTTTCTTCCAAAATCATATTCAGGGTTTATCGCTTTAACGATGCCTCCTGTTGTGCATGCATTCTTGAAGACACTGAACCCGCAGTCTTTGACAATTTGTGTTACATCTGCTAATTCTAGACCAAATCTCAGGTCAGGCTTATCTGTGCCATATTTTTCTATAGCTTCATCATAAGTAAGCCTTACAAAAGGAGCTTCAATATTTTTTCCTATTGAATTGAAAAGATGCTTATAAAGGCCTTCTGTAAATTCCATGATGTCTTCACTATCAACAAAACTCATTTCAAAGTCAAATTGTGTATGTTCTGGCTGCCTATCAGCTCTTAAATCTTCATCTCTAAGACATTTTGCAACCTGAAAATACCTATCACACCCTGAAATCATCAATATCTGTTTATATAATTGAGGAGACTGAGGCAGTGCATAGAACTTTCCTGAATTCACCCTACTTGGAACCAAAAAATCTCTTGCTCCTTCAGGAGTTGATCTTACTAACGTAGGGGTCTCGATTTCCATGAAATCATTTTTGTTGAAATATTCTCTTGCAGAATTAATTAATTTATGTCTTAAATATAGGTTTCTTTGCATAATCGGCCTTCTTAAATCTATATAACGATACTTTAACCTCTGCTCTTCATTAGCAACAATCCTGTCATCAACTTCAAGAGGTGGAGTTTTTGCTTTCGAAACAATCTCCAATTTATCTACATAAACTTCTATTTTTCCTGTTTCCATGTTAGGATTATTCATCCCTTCTTTACGGCTGAAAACCTTACCCCTTACGGCCAACACATCCTCTCTTCGCAAGCCTTCAGCCTCATGATGGCTTTTCTCATCGAATTTAGGGTCAAAAACAATTTGAGTCAACCCATATCTGTCTCTTAGGTCTATGAAGATTATGCCGCCATGATCTCTTCTATTATGCACCCATCCATTCAAGTTTACGAATTTATCAATATCTGTATCCCTTAATTCATTACACTTATGAGTCCTTTTTAAAGTGAAAGCCATTTTCAGCAGTAAAAGTAGGCAGTTTATAAAGATTTTGGGTTTCAACAAGGTATCAAGTTACCAATGAATACTAATGAACCCACTTACCTAACAAACAAAAGAAGAAGAAATTGAACAAGGAAATTTTTTATATCCTAGTAATACACCCCTACAAATGAAAGGTCTAGTAATCATGCCAATTTATGAGGAATTTAGTGAACTCCCAAACCTTATTAATAATATAAATGAGGATATACTAATTATTGATGATGGTAGTAACAGAAATGCAAGGCCTCATATTAAGGATTTAATATATACTAATTACGTAAAACTAGAACATAAAGGCAAGGGTAATGCTTTAAAACATGGTTTTAATTATGCTATCAGAAAAAACTATGATTATGTAATAACAATTGATTCAGATGGCGAACATTTTCCAGAAGACATCCTAAAATTTAAAAAAAAAATATTAACTAGTGACATAGTAATAGGGCAAAGAAAAGAATATAGGTCAATGAAAAGAAAAATCCTTAATTATATAGGAAAAGTTAGCTTCAGACCATTATTAAATAAAATAGATGACACCCAATGTGGCTTCAGAGCAATAAGAATCGATTTACTAAAAAAACTAAAATTAAAAAGTGATG
>JBNJGV010000046.1:0-10150 GCA_051819785.1 Nanobdellota archaeon
TTAGCTTCAGACCATTATTAAATAAAATAGATGACACCCAATGTGGCTTCAGAGCAATAAGAATCGATTTACTAAAAAAACTAAAATTAAAAAGTGATGGTTTTGAAATCGAAACAGAAATTCTACTAGAAGCAATAAAAAATAAAGCAAAATTCAATTATTTATATATAAAGGGCAATTATAACAAATATAGTAAAGTGACTAAAAAAGACTATTTAAAGATAAATGATTTTTTTGATTCATGGATAATAAACAATAAAGACAAACTAGAAATACCAAAAAGGGTAATCTTATTTGTATTTATTGGGCAAATCATAAGTAGTTTTATAAAAAATATGCTAAGAAAATGAATTATTTTACAGTTGATTTAGAAGAATGGAACTCAAATAAAATATTTTCAGGATTTAAACCTAGAGAAAATTATGATTATATAAAAGAAACAACATACCCCCTCATTGATGTCCTTGAAAAATCAAATGTCAAAGCAACTTTTTTTGTTAAGGGTACAGTTTTGGAAAAGTACCCTGAACTTATCAAAGTAATTCACAAAAAGGGACATGAAATTGCATGCCATGGTTACAGCCACCTTCCATTGTACAAACTAGATAAGGCTGAATTTGAAAAAGAAATAATCATATGCAAAAAACTTACAAAAAAAATAACCGGCAATTATCCCAAGGGTTTTAGAGCACCACATTTTTCGCTTACAAACGAAACAAAATGGGCACTTAAAATACTTAAAAAGCAAGGTTTTACATATGACTCAAGTATTTTCCCTTTAAACACAGGTTTTTATGGAAGAACTAAAAATAATATCATTAAGCCATACAATATTTGCTTTGATGATATTTATAAAGAAGAAGAATCTGGGTTTTTAGAATATCCTATCCAAATATTAAATTTAATCAAATTACCTCTGGTCATCTCAGGAGGGTTTTTTTTTAGGTTATACCCTAATTTAATTATTAAAAAATGTATAAATTACTTAAATAATAAAAAAAGACCAATAATATTTTTTATACATCCATGGGAACTACAAGGTTTGCCAAAATCCGAAATGCCAATTTTTGCTAAATTATTCACACACTATAGAACAAAATCAGGGCTAAAAAAATTAGAAAAACTTTTAGAAAGTAACCTAAAAATGGGGCCTATAAATCAAAATGAAAAATAAGCTAACAATTAATTCTGTTAATGAATGCAATAATAAATGCACACACTGTAACCTTAGCAAAAAAAATAAACTTTCTTTATCATGTATTAAAAAGAAACTTAAAGACTACTCACCCATGTATGATACTGTTGTTTTTACAAAAGGAGAAATTACTATAAGAAATGATGTCTTAAAGATAGTCAACTATGCCAAAAAATATTACCAAGACATAGAAATTGTCACTAACGGAAGAATGCTCTATTATAGTGAATTTGCAAAAAAACTCATAGATACAGGTGTTTCAAAATTCATCATAAATATTCCATTTATTGATGAAATTTCATATAACAAACATACTAAATCAAAAGGCTTCAGACAACTAATTAAGGGGTTTTATAATTGTCTAAAAAATA
This sequence comes from Nanobdellota archaeon, assembly GCA_051819785.1. Classification (GTDB taxonomy): domain Archaea; phylum Nanobdellota; class Nanobdellia; order Woesearchaeales; family DSVV01; genus CAZBGG01. The sequence continues at coordinate 1,567 of JBNJGV010000046.1, forward strand.
GTGTTAACCTGGCATGTGAAGTTCCTATAACTAAGAGTAACCTATATGAGATTCACAAAATCGTTAATTTTTTAAGAAAAAATAAGATAAATGAAATAATTCTTAATTATTCAACCGAAGATAAATTACTCGAATCAATCCCAAATATAAGTGTTGCATCACAAACCATAGAAAATCTTATCGGAGAAGACACCAAGATAAAGGGTTTACCACTATGTTACCTTAACATAAATGAAAGACTATTAAAAAAAATAGTAAAAAAAGGTAACACTGACTACATAAAAACGGTAAATTGCCCTAAATGTAAACTCAATAAAATTTGTCCAGGAATAGAAAGCTCTTACGCAATTAAAAATGGTCTAGAAGAAATAAAGCCCAATGAAAGTGAACTAGATATTCTTTTAGTAAACCCAAAATTTCACAAATACGATATTGTAATTGAACCCTTATCACTTGAGTATATTTCGTCATATATACAAGAAAAAGGATATAAAACAAAAATTTATGAAATGAATCAGTCAAATCACAACAATGAAGAAATATTCAAAATAATAAAAAAAAGAGCACCCCGATTAGTGGCATTTAGTTGTTTTACACTACAAGTGAATAATGCTTATGAACTTGGAAAAAAAATTAAAAAAAAGAATCCACATATAAAGATTGCTTATGGAGGGATGCACCAACCATTTGTATATGGGGGAATGCACACAACAACCTACCCTAAAGAGCCATTTATAAAAGGAGAAGCCGATTACGTCATTATAGGAGAGGGGGAAAGACCTTATTTTGAATTGCTGGATGCTATAGATAAAAACAAAGATATTGATAAGCAATCAATAAAAGGTTTGTGTTATAAAAAACAAGGCCAGATTAAAATAAATTCCAAAAGGAATCATATAGAAAATTTAGATGAAATACCTTTCCCTTCAAGAAATTTAGTAGAAATACAAAAATATTCCAATGATATACATATTCTTCCTTATGCACGTGAGAAAGCAATATCAATAATCGCGTCAAGAGGGTGTAAAGGAACTTGCAGTTATTGCGTAAGCCCAGAGTTTTACATGCAAAAGATGAGGTTTAGAAGCCCAGAAAATGTTTTGAAAGAAGTAAAACAGGTAAAAAGACAATATGAGATATCAAATATCCACTTTCATGATGATAATTTTGTAATAGACAAAAGATTTCTTGAAAATTTTTGTAATTTAATGATCCAAAGTAATCTTAATATAAAATGGATTTGTCTAGGGTGTGTTGAAAGCCTTTATGCAAATAAGGAACTAATTCCTTTGATGCGGAAAGCTGGTTGTGTAGGGATAGAAATTGGAATTGAGACAGGATCAGAAATAGTTCTTAAAAAAATGAACAAAACTCAAGATATTGGAAATGTTATTAAGCTTGATAAAATTTTAAAGGAAAACAACATAATACCTATGTACTTGATAATAAGTTTTTACCCAGGAGACAATCTTAAATCTACCAAAGAGACAGCCATATTAATGAAAAAGATTTCACAATATGGAAAATGGCTTATTGAATACATGCGGACAATTCATCTACCGCATTCTTTGGGGCAGTTTGCTACACCTTATCCTGGAACAGATTTTTACCACCAAGCAAAAAAAGAGGGGATAGTACTTGCCAAAAGCTGGAATGATTACAACAGACAAAAAATAAATTTCCTCCCCTTTTCATTTATTCATGATAAACCTATTAAAAAAAAAGTATATTCATTTGAAGAATTCAGGAAAATATTAATAGTACATAAAGAATTATTTAACGAGTATCTCAAGGATCCCACTTTAGTCACATCAAAAAATATAGAATCATATATTGAAGATTTGTACAAAATTTATGAAAAGGTAAGTGGGGAGAAAACCATAGAAGATTATTCAAATAATGATACAAAGTATCTTATAAAAATATGTGTTGCATTCAAATTTTTGGCAGCATTCGGTTTTGTTGAGGGAAAAAATGAAAATTGCATTTAAAGGCTTACAAAGAGAATATCAATATTTAAAAAAAGATTTGGATAAAAAAATAATTCAAGCATTATCTTCTGAAGAACTAATTGATGAGAACTTAACAAATGAATATTCGGCAAGCATCAAACTATTTGAAAAAAATTTTGCACAATTTTGTGCCACTAAATTTTGTATGGGAACTAATTCAGGCACTTCTGCATTATACTTAGCATTAATTGGTTTGGGTATTAATAAAGGAGACGAAGTAATTGTTCCAGTCAATACATATATAGCAACAGCACTTGCTGTTGAACATACAGGAGCAAAACCAATATTTGTTGATGTTCTTGAGGAGACATTTGAAATTGATTATAATAAAATTGAAGATAAAATAAATCAAAAAACTAAAGCAATAATTCCTGTACACTTGTATGGCCAATGCTGCAATATGGACAAAATTAAAGCAATTGCTGATAAGTATAATTTAAAAATAATCGAAGACGCTGCCCAAGCCCACGGTGCTCTTTACAAAGACAAAAAGGCAGGCAATATGGGAAATGTTGGCTGTTTCAGTTTTTATGCAAATAAAAATCTTAATGCAAACGGAGATGGTGGGGCTCTTGTTTCAAACAATTATGAATTAATCAAAAATATTGATATGATGAGAGAATACAGAGGAATACATAGTGGAGAAGAGCTACTCGCAAACAAAAGATTTCCAACAAAACTTTCACCTTTACCAAGTATTATACTAACAACAAAACTAAAATATCTAGACAAACTAAATACTATAAGAAGAAAAATTGCCAATTATTATAATAAGAATATTAGGTCAGAAAACATTAAACTCCCGAAAGAATCACCAAATAGAAAACATGTTTACTTTGCTTATGTTGTCCGCCACAAAAAAAGGCACAATTTAAGAAAATTTCTTGAAAAACACGGTATTCCTACAATGATTGAATATGAAGTACCATTACACCTCCAAAAGACTTTTTCTTATATGAATCACAAAGAAGGTGATTTCCCAGTTGCTGAAAAGTTAAGTAAAGAAATATTATCACTCCCAATACATCCCTTTCTTAGGAAAAAAGAGATTCTATATATATGCGAAACAATCAATCATTTTTTCTGAAATTTTTTCCTGAATTTATCAACATATGGATATAATGAAGCGTATCTACCAAACCTCAAAGCGCATTTCTTACAATTATTATTTTCAGCTTTGGTTATCAAATATTTTCTTTTTTCCCAATTAATTGAATCGTAAAGTTTATCTTTAAATTTACCAATAGAAGGTTCATTGATACATGAATAAATATTTTTCTCAGGTTCAATTATAATACCATCTTTTGGCGCTGAGCAAGGAATGTTTTGCTTTTTATTATCAAGAAATCTCAATAAAATTTTTACCCATAAAGCTTCCTGATAATAATAATTTTTAATATAGTAGTCATATAAACACCTAAGCTGAGGTTTTATAGTTTTAATTTGATCTTGTGAAAACCCATAACCCAAATTATTCCTTAACATAGTCTTATAATTAGCTACATATTGACTTATACCAATGGTAAGCAAAAAATCTTTTCTTAACAAATCAAATACCTCTCCTATCTGATGATAGTTCTCCTGAGTCAATGTGAACACAAACTCAATTTTAGTTTCGGGAAAATTTTTGTTTATTTTATCAGCAGTTTTCATAACACTCTTAAATGAACCTTTTACACCACGTTGGAAATCGTGGGTGGCTTCATTCCCATCTAGGCTAAATCTCAAAACAACTCTCCTCCTCTTTTTAACATTTTTAAGGACTGAAACAATTTCATCAGTCAGAAGCCCATTGCTTGATATACCTACATTAGTATCAAGTTTTTCATGAATATTATTTACCAGTTCTGAAAGTTCAAACCCCCATAGAAAAGGCTCCCCACCTGTGAGTTCCACATGGGTGACATTTTTTGTTAAAGGATCATCAAGAATTTTATTTACTATTTTTTTATTAATATCAATATCTTTATAATTCCAAATATCGCAATGCCTACACCTTGAATTGCATTTATAAGTTAGTATAAACATCAGAAATTTTATATTTTTCATTTTTACCTCATATAAGTCCTAGATTCAAGCATATCTGTACATGGATGATTACATAATCCCATCATTTCTCTGGTAGTCCTATATCTTTTTGAATCCCATATTTTTTTTAGACTATTATTATTAATCTGCCATTCTTCTATAGGCCTAATTCCCCAACAAGGTAATACATAACCATCCTTATCAAGAACAAGGTAATTGTAACCTTTAGAACATTTAATACCCATATACCGGTTAGAAGGCCATTCAAAATACTTTTTTAGTGTTTGAAAATAAAAGGGAGTATCCCATACAAAACCATCCTTCTTATGACGTGATGAAAGTTCATCAAGAATAAATGGAAGATACTTCATCTGCTCATTAGTTGGCCAAAGACCAAGATTATTGGTTTTGGCAAACATTGAATCTTCATCTCTTGAATAGCATACATTTGCAATAGTTACTGGCTTAAACGTAATACCATCAACTCCAAGTTGTCTCGAAAAATCTATAGTTTCAATAAGTTCATCAACAGTATCTTTCATTATAAGGGACGCCACTCTCACTTCCATTGATGATTTAGAACCATTTCTTGCCTTTATCAGCTCTTTTGTCCCTGTCACAACCCTTTTAAAAATATTTTTGCCACGAATTTTTTCATAAGTACCTTCAGTACCTGATTCAATTGAAATAAAAATTTTACTCAAACCTGAATCAATTATTCTATGTTTTAAAGTCTTTAATAATGTTCCATTTGTGTATATTACTGTTTCAATACCATAGCTTTGAGCAAATTTAATGAGCTCAAAAATATCTTTTCTTAAAAATGGCTCACCACCTGTAAAAGAAATCATTTTACAACCCAATTCCCAAAGCTCGAGAATGAATCTTTTAATTTGTCGGGTTGAAATGTTCTCTTTTTTTGCCGCATCCTTATTATAGCACATAATGCAGTTAAGATTACACTTCTGGGTCACTTCAATTATTGCAAGTTCAGGAATTGGTTTTTTTTTAATCCTATTTATTTTCCAGTAAAATTCCTCAAATTTTTGTTTTTTTATGAAATTTTTCTGACTATTATAATATGAAATCAATTCATTTTTCTTTTTTGGATTGCTCACTTTCTGATGATTTTTGATTTCAACAAAATGTTTGAGATCCTCTAATCTATTTTTAGGAATTTCTTTTGTAAAATAAGGATAATCCAGATATAGGTATAAATCAGCATTAATCTTATCAATTTCATCAAAAACAGCCCTATGATCAGAATGTCCACTAAGTCCAGCAGGCATATAAACACAATCATACGTTTTTGAATTTATAAAGTTCCTAAGTTCCACAAGGTCAATGCTTCTTTTCTCATACAATCCATCATAGGAACTGGAGATATATAACTTGTCAATGTACCCAAGATTTATGAATTTAACACCATAATTTCCGGTTATTTTTTCTTCCTCTATTATCCTCTTATCAGGACTACAATTTATACCCTCTTTTTTCATAAATTTTTCTGCAAATTTGCTTATTTTTGGAGGTACTTTTGTAAAAACATTGACAATTTCAACCAAATAATCTTTCTTTCTAAGCTCAATTATTTTTTCTCCTGCATAAAAAATAGCATCATCATTATGTGGTGAGACAAATAAAACCTTCTTTTTTTTATGAAACTCAATTTTTGGTACAACATCTAGCTTGTGACAAAGATCAAATGCGGTCTCATAAATTTTAAGAGGCAAATTGTTCCTCAAAAATTCAAAACTTTCAGCCATAAGTTCATCATTGCTTTTGATAGAACTGTTCAGATACACAATACAAGAGTCTATTATTTGCTGAACATTCTGATTTATTTTGCCATCATTACTCTCACCAATTATTGCAGATAATAATTTTGGTTCCCTATGCTCAATTTTATTGACAGGTTTTAGTGTCTTGAAATTAATGATTTTTCTGTATAATTCATCTTTATCAGGAGAATACATAGGGATTAAACTATCTGAAGAATATGTTTTGTAAATTGGCTCAATAGACAAAAGGTTTTCAGAAGGAACAATTTCTGGAGCCCCACCTGAATTACATGCAATAACAGGGATCCCCCTATCACTTGCCTCTATTAGAACCCTACCCAATGGTTCATGACATAATGATGGAAAGACAAGCAAATTTATTTTTTGCCAAAACTCATCAATTGCCCCATACTTTAATCCTCTAGATGAGATTACCTTAAATTTATCGAAAGGTATGTTATAAGAATTAAGCATTTTTTTAATTTGAGGTAGCTTGTTAAACCTATCCACGCCACAAACCACTAGTTCAGCGTTAAGCCCATTCATTCGAAGTCTAATAAAAGTTCTAAACAAAATATCAAATCCTTTAACTTCACTAAAATCGCCCAAAAAACCAATACTCAAACCCTGCAGTCTTCGTGGTTTACTAACAGGCTTTTGGCAAATTGGATGTGCCACTGATGTATTCTGATAATTAAGGTGTGCAAATAATTTAATAAAAAGCCTGCGCTGAAACTCTGAAACAAATACAACACGATCTTTATTACTCATAGAGTTAGATACCAATATCTCCTGAAGAAAATTAGTACAAAAAAAAGAAGTGTGAACAAAATGAACTATACCAAAATCTAAACTATACTTACTTCTTAGATGATGATATATCCAGGAAAAAGGACCCGCAGTACAGACAACTAAATCTATACCTTTGAGAAGGTTTACTTTTTCAGGATTTTTTATAAGCTCATGAATATCGTGCCTATAGAATTTTAAATTATCTTCATTGTACTCCTTAAATAAATTAGAAATTTCTTTATAAGTTAGATTTTCCCCATAGGCAAAATCTTCCAGGTGATTAAAATGATGATAGCCTACTTTCATAAATGAAACCCAAAATTTAAATACTAATATCCTCAAGGAGAAATTATGAGAAAGGCAAAGCATTATTTAAAATTAGCTATTGTCAACTGGCCAATCCTAACAATTCTCATCGCTGCACTTTTACTAAGATTACTATACCTTATACTTAACAACCCATTAACACATGATGAAGCAATATATATTAATCTGGCACAAAACCTTAAAGAAACAGGAAAATTCCAGCTTGATTATCTTACAAGTCACATCATACCAATTGAAAATTTACCGAGAAAAGTATTTATATACCAACCGATATATCCTATCATTTTAACAATAACCAGTTTTTTAAAAACAGACATAAGTTACTTACATGCAAGAATTATTTCAATAGTAGCAGGTACTCTTACAGTGGCTGTCACTTATCTTATATCAAGAGAATTATTCAACAAAAAAATATCTTATATCATCGCATTACAAATTTCATTTGTCCCTTTTCTTGCTTTCAGCTCAGCAGTTGCCAATACGGATTCACTAGTTTATTTGTTTTTTTCAATCTTTGTTTTATATATCATAAAAGGCATATCAAGACCGAATCACAAGTACATTTATATTTCGGGGATATTCATAATACTTGCATATCTCACCAGACAAGATTTTATTATTTTTGCTCCATTATACCTCTTAATAACTTTTATGGACACCGGCTATGAGATTAAAAAAAGTTCAATATTTGTCTTTCTTATCACATTTACACTTGCCTTCCTTGTATTCTTAAGCATACCATTCCCACAGTACCAATCACTTATAAGCGACCCTCTTATGTCAACAACCATAGATATTAATGATAAATCAGAATTAGAGCCCACAAAAATAACGAATCTAAAGATAGACCAATTCAAATCAAGTATTATTGAAAATACAAAAAATATACTCAAAAACCTTTTTATTATATGTGGGATTTTCCTATTAGGATTGCTTTATGCAATCTACAAGCAAAGATATAGAATTAAAGAGATTTCCATTTTATTAATGATACTATCATTACATATTCTTTTTTTTATAATATATTCACCTGTAAGAGAATTAAGATACCAGTATTATATCGTAATCCCAGTATTTATTTTATGTGGCTTTATGTATAAAAACATCAATAAAGAGAGATTAAAGTATCTCGCGATGATAATTTTGGCATTGATTTTCATACTACAATATAGCCCATACTTCCATATTCAGACATTTGAGTTTTCCCCACAATTCGGTCCTTATAGACTTGGGTCAAACGAGATAAAAGAATTAGGTGAATCAGGACATCTTAAGAATAATTTAAGAATAATGACTGTCAATATAGAATTATGCTATTATATAAATTGCAAGGCAGTAGAACCCCCCTACGCAGATATAAAAGAAACAAAAGAAATCATTAATAAGTTTAACATCAGCCATGTAATATTTAAAAAAAGAAAAGACCAAAGGGTAAGTCAAGAACTTAAAGAAACATTCATAAATTCAAGCTCTTTCAAGAAAGATAGATACAATAATATCTTAATTTTTACAAAAAACATGCAAAATTCATAATCTGAAAATCTTATCTAAATTTTTGTGGTTAGTCTGTTTTTTTATCTTTGAAAAATACCTTGAATAGTAAGGTTCAATCTGACAAGGGGTTGCCTTACTTCTTAGTTTGTC
>JBNJGV010000047.1:0-10060 GCA_051819785.1 Nanobdellota archaeon
TTTTTTATTAAAACTACCATTCGATTTAAAAACAATAATTTTGTCATTAAGTGGGCTTGGCGCTTTCATGCGCCAACCCACCTCCGAAGCTACAGCGGACAATGTAGGGTTAGTAAGGGTTTTTGTTGAGCGCGTTTCCTACAGCCCTGTAAGCCCTTGTGTTTAAGGCTTTTGCAATTTCTTTATATGTAGTTACTTCGCCAGTTTGCAGGCATTTTATTTTTGCCCATACTTTTTCATTGAAACTCATTTTTTATTTTTTCAAATATATTATCTGTTTTTGGATAATTCTCTTTATAATCCTTTGCAAGCCTGATTAATTTGTCTTTACTATAGGTAAACCCTTTATCCCTAAGGACTTCTTTAATCTCTGTTGAACAAAGATAGATTATGAATTGGGTTATGTTTTGCGGCTTTATTGAGTGTTTTGACCTTTCAAAATCAATCATTACTGGATATTTACCTACAATAATGTGCTTTTTTGGCTTGTTCATCTCTTCTTTATTTATACCTGAATCATCAAGTGTTTTTAGTTGTCCTAAAATATCAGTTAGCACTTTTTTTATATTGTCTTTATCATTGTTTTTTAGGTATTCTAAAAGCATGACACCTTTTACAAATTCATATACCAGGTAATCATACCCCGAAAACAGAAATCTTGGGCCAATGTTCATCTTATTGACTTTTATTAACATATCGGCTTCTTGCTTGGTCTTTCCGATAGCTTTTGTATCAGGATTCTTAGCTTTTATTGCTACATCTTTTCCCTGGTAATTTCCAGTGTATATTATACCCCTTTTGCCTTTTGCGAAATATTCTATATTTTTAATTTTCTCATTTTCAAGTTTCAGCAATAGGTCTGATTTTTCTACTAAATAAACATATAACTTTTCAAAAAAAAGTTTCTCATTATCTATCTCTTTGTATTTTAGGCATTTTTTATGTATAATCTCATCTACCTTTTCCTTTTTTGTAAAAGAGCTGAAAAGTAGCAATATTTTTGTGTTATCTTTCATAAAATGCACTGCCTCATCAAAAAAGCGTGCAATAGTCTCATAACCATTTTTCCCCCCGTATAATGCATAGTCTTTTATTCCCACATCTTGTGGGAGATATGGTGGGTTGAATATTATAGTATCAAATAATACATTTTTTTCAAAGAAACTTTTGAATAGGTCGCTTTGGATTATTTGTATGCCTTTAAGGTTTTTTTTGCAATAGTCTATGACCTCTAAATCAATATCTGCAGCATATACTTTTTGCGAGTATTTGGATGCTTCTTGCGCCAGGATTCCGCTTCCTGTGCCCATATCTAAAACGACACCTTCTGCATGTTTTTTTATGTTTCTTTTCAAAAGGTTTGAATCTTCACTTGGTTCATATACCATCACAGCTTGAGTTCTTTTGTGGTTTAAATATTTATTCAAGATGGCTTTTTTTCTTTTTTAGTATGCGCCCGGTTAAACTAAATCTTTATAAATAAATTATTTTGGTAATATCTTTATGAAAGTAGTTATCCTGGATGGCACTCATAACAAGGAGGGAAAGACCCTTAAGATTGCAAATGGTCTTATTGAAGGCTTAAGCCTTTCAAAAAATGATACTTTATCAAGGTTTGATCTACTGAATATGAATATCTCTTTTTGCAAGGGATGCAATAAATGCGTTTTGGAAAAAACAGATGATATTTCCGAATGCCCTATTAAAGATGATTTTAAACTGATTAGGGATGAGGCATTGTCTGCAGACTTAGTTGTTTTTGCAAATCCTATCTATGAATATTGTGTAAGCTCTTCAATGAAAAGATTTCTTGAAAGATGCCTTGTCTTGACAACATTCAGATTCGGACCCTCTCCAAAGCTTAAGCCAAAAATGGGTAAATTCAGCGTGATAATATGCTCAAGCGGCGCACCATTTCCCTTTAATCATTTGATGGGCATTACTTGGTATCCCCGGTTTATTCTAAGGTTTGCATCAAAAATTTACAGGTGTGATAAAATCCATACTATTTATGCAGGAGGGGCTAAAAATTATATTCCCAAGGCAAAAACTCTTGGTAAAAAAATAGCTGGCGCAATCCGTAAAAATTAACCTTTGCGCGAAAAAAGCTTATTTGTGGGAAAATTATATAAAATAACTGCATTTCGCCACAATTGATGAATATAAGAGATATTATCCGCAATCTTCAGATTACTCCGTTTGGTAATCCTCTGCCTAAAAAATCGCAGCCTTTACTAAAAACTAAGGATGCAAAAAAGATTCATGAGAAATTAAGGAAAAAGTTATGCAGCTCATTTGTTTTTTCTTCTACAAAAAATATTTTGGATGCTATTAGTCTTCCTTGCACGCCTGAAGAAGTTAAAAAAAGACAGGCATTTTTCTCTGGAGTTGACCCTGATAATAGTTATCTTGAAAAACTCAGTGAACCGCGGCCCTTCTGGAGACCATCATATTCTATTGTGGTTGTTACTGAAGATGAAAAAACTTACTCAGAGCTTAAATCTATGAAAGTCCCTGTAACCCTTTTACTTTCTTCACATGATTTAGAGGATTTAAGGGATTATGATATTGTCCAGGCGATCGCTTGCGATAATTTTAGGCTTTATCTTGAAGAGTTGGAAAATGTTGTATTTTTTGAAAACTATGATGATATTTATCTTGAGCGTTATCTTCGCCATTTATCAGGCTGGAAAAATAATATTGAGATCTTGCAGGAATACATTGATGTATCTGAGTTAAAAGCCCTTCTTAATCTGCTTAATGAGGAATCTATTGATATTTCAAGCGAAGATGCAGAAAATTCTTTAGATATTATCAACTCTAGAATTTCAAATAAATTGAAAGATACAAGCATTGCAGGAAATGAATTATTCAATATGCTTGATTCAGGTTCGCTTCCTGAACCCATACAAAAGATAGTAACTTATGAGATAAACCATTCAGGTCTTCCGCCTGAAATATTCATCCAGAGTGTTCCTGTAAAAATAGATTATGAAGAATTGGAAAATATCATTAATAAGAAAACAAAGAACATCTATACAGATTTTGCAGAACGCCTTAAAAAGAAAAGTGACCTCCTTCATTCGATTCCTGAATTGCTAAGAGGGCTTGAAATTGAACTCCTCTGCAGGGATTTTTGCTCAATAATGAAATCTTGTCAAGGCGATTTCCCCGAAGTAGGTGAACTAAAGCTTGCTAATTGTCTTAATCCTATGCTTAATAAACCTGAACCAGTAAGTTTTCATCTGGATAAGAATAACAGGTGCTCTATACTTACAGGGGCAAATAGTGGTGGTAAAACTACTTTGATTGAGCATATTATACAGATTATCATCCTGGGTCAGATGGGTCTTCCTGTAGAGGGTAATGCGCGTGTTCCCTGTGTAAAAGAAATATTTTATTTTGCAAAAAACAAGGGAAGCATGAACCAGGGAGCTTTTGAGACATTGCTTAACCAGATGGCGTCTATTAAATCAGCCGAAAACCCGATTATATTTGCAGATGAGATTGAGGCCATAACCGAGCCGGGTGTGGCGGCTGATATTATTTCAGCGACGGCTGAATTTTATTTGAATAAGGGTTTTTATTTGATTTTTGCAACACATCTAGGTAAAGAAATTCAGGGCAGGCTTCCAGAAATGGCAAGGATTGATGGAATTGAAGCAGAAGGTCTTGATGACAATTTCAATCTTATCTTAAAAAGAAGCCCGGTACTGGGTAAGCTTGCGCACTCAACTCCTGAGCTTATAATTGAGCGGCTCTCCCAGAAAAAAAAAGATGAATATTTCAGGCATCTTGAAAATTATATAAAGAAATTTTAGTCTATTGAAGGTTTTAGTTGCTTTATGAAATTACATTTTATTATCCTAAATCCACTAGGGATTGTTTCTATACTTTTTTTATCTCTGTGTTATCTTCCAAAAATTTTATAAAGTTGTTAATGTAGGGTTAATTTATGAGATATGTGTTGTTTTTGTTAATTTTAATTTTAATGCTTCCTGCATGCACTAAAACCCACGAAGAAGATTTCACAGCTGAAATGCTTTGCAAGGATAAGCTAAAATACCAGGATCCGGATGATTTGCGTGATGAGTACGATCAGTGCCTTTTATTCACAAAAGACAATCTAAGAGATAAAGATAAGTGTGAAAAAAGGTGTATATCTTATTGTGAAGATAATTCCTGGGATTTTTTGAGTTCTTATACTGACTTTTCAGGATGTCATTGTAAATGCTCTGAAAAGATAAAAGTAAAAAAATAATCAAATAAATTTTTTATCAATTATTCTAAAGTATTCTTTTACTCTTGAAATTATTGAAGGAAGGATAAAATTTTCAATTCTTTCTTCAAAGGTCTTTTCCAGAGATGCAAACTCAGTGATTCTATATCTATTTTTGTTTTTTTCAACAAAACCCAGGTCACGTAGTCTTTTTAATTGTCTTCTTATGTTAGAGGAAGCAACTCCGAGCATTGGAAGACTCTCGTTTTCCCTTTTCTCTTTTACTAAAGCCCTTATTTTTTCGCTATCAAGGAACTCTTTTTTAGCCTTCGACTCAAGAAGGACATTGAGAACATCTACTATTATGTCCCTTGAATCCCCTGGTTGCAATAGCCCCACCCCCAGGCAGAATTTTTTTAGGATTTCCCTGTCGTCTGTTTCATAAGGCATCTCATATTTCCTGAGTATTATTTCTGCCAGAGGGTTATCTTTTATGACTTTCCGGCTGGTCATAATATCACCCCCTTGTTTTTTTGTTGATAACATTTTAGTAACCATTTAGACATTTCTTATTTATAAGTTCCATGAGGGTATGTCCAGTGGTCAAGTGTAATAACTTTTCTTTCTAATTCAGGGGTTTGAGCTTATTTGGTCTGTCCAGTGAAAGCAAAAATATTTCATCGTTAAGTAAAAATTATTCTCAATGTTAAATATATCTAAACATTATTATTATTATTATTATAAGAAAATGGGTTGATAAATTTTATTGGAATATCTAGGTAATCTAAAACAATAGAAATGCTTATAAATAATAAATCTTAAGGTTAGACATATATGAAAAATAAATCATATAAATTCAATACATTCTCAGGGGTTTTTGTTCCTAGCTCTCTTGCTATACTCGGAGCTGTAATGTATTATATAACGCCACATGTCCTGGGTGGGGTTGGGCTTTTTAAAACAATTCTCATTATCCTGCTTGCTCATATTATTACTATTTCAACAGCAATCTCAATGGCAGGAATCGCTAGTAATGTCAAGGTAAAGGGGGGCGGACTTTATTACCTTATTTCAAGGAGTCTTGGCCTTGAGTTTGGCGGAAGTACAGGGATTATGCTTTATCTTGCGCAGACAGTTTCAATTGCATTCTACTCTCTAGCCTTTTCAAGAGCTGTTGCAGGAATATTTCAAAGATTCGAGATTTTTATCCCATTAATTAATATAGCGATTTGTTCATATATCTTATTTTCAATTATCGCTTACAGGGGGGCAAAAAGTGTAATTAAAGTTCAGTTTTTTGTTTTTTTATTGATATTACTTTCAATTATTTCAATTTTGCTTGGTCCTGTTTCATCTGGTGCTGATTCTGGGTTTTCTCAGGAGATTCCTTATTGGGTAGCTTTTGCAATGTTTTTCCCTGCAGTTACAGGTATAAGCGTAGGAATTGGTATGAGCGGTGATTTAGCTGAACCACGTAAAAGCATGATTAAGGGGACTTTTTATGCTATATGTTTTACGTTTATTATTTATATAATACTTGCAATAAAGCTTAGTATTTCAGCTCCTCAGTCAGTTCTTTTCAATAATAAATATATTATAGAGCAGGTAGCTCTTTTCCCATGGCTGGTGGTGATAGGTGTATTGGCTGCAACGTCTTCTTCAGCATTAAGTGTTTTCATGGCAGCTCCAAGAACTTTAAGAGCTATGATAAAAGACAGGATTTTTTCTAAAAAGTTTTCCGCAGTCGGAAAGCCAATAGGAAAAAACAAAAATGAGCCAAGAATAGCGCTCTTGATAAGCATTGCAATAGGAAGCCCTTTTCTATTTTTAGGAGGGCTTGAGTATATTTCACAGATATTAACTATTTTGTTTCTTTCTGTTTATGGTTGGGTGAATGCTTCTGCTTTACTTGAAAAAATCTCCAAAAACCCAAGTTACAGGCCAAGCTTCAGCTATCCTTTGATAGTTCCTTTATTTGGTATGGTTGCTTGTTACTCTAGCATGTTTTTATTTAATAAGATAATAGTTTTTTTGGTTATAGCCTTTCAGATATTCACTTTCAGGATGATAAAAAATAGGAATTCAGGGGTTGAAGGACTTTGGAGTGGCCTTTTGTTTCAGTTTTTTAAGGGAAGCTTAAAATCAATGGAAAACTCAGTTGAGACTAAGAAAAATTACAGGCCGATGTTGCTTGCTTTTTCAACAAAAAAGAAGAATCATCAATCAATGACTGATTTATTAAACTCAATATGCTCTAACACTACAGTAAGTAATTTTTATATATTTATTAAGGGTAAGATCAAAGAAAAAATAAAGAAAAGAGAAGAGACTCTTAAAGATATTAAGGACTATATAAACGAAAAAAACATGAATATCTTTCCAAGGGTTATTGTGACAAGAGATTACCCTGAATCAATAAGGGATATTGTGCAAAGTGAAAATGCCGGGAATTTGCCATTTAACACGATTATGTTTGATTTTAACGAGGTTTTTAGTCTTCATAGCTTGATTTATGAAATCAGGCAGCTTAAGAAAAATGTTATTGTATACAGGGAAGAGTGTAAAAATCAAAGGAAGGAAACAATTGATGTTTGGTGGAACACACCTGAAAATGGAAATTTTATGCTTTTAATCGCCCATCTTATCTCAAATTCACCTGAATGGAAAAAGAATTCACCAAAAATAAGAATACTAAAAATTATCAGAAAACAGAATGATTATACGCAAGTATATAATTATCTAAAAAAGGTTGTCCAAGAAGCAAGGCTTTATAATGTGGAAATTAATATTATATTCCGAAAGGATGATAAGATTGAATCAATAATTTATGAGTTCAGCAAAAACACAGACTTAGTGGTTCTTGGGATTCCGCATTACAAATCACCTTCCTACAGGAGGCATATGATAAGTAATATCAGAAGATATACAGATAAAATCCCCAGAAGCCTTATAATACAAGCGCATGATAAGATTGATTTAAGGGTAAGTTAGGGCTTGTAGTGTTTTTAGAAGACATATTTGTTTATTTATTAAGAATCAAAGAAAGGTCATTTTTAAGCTTACCCAGGTCTTCAAATTTAATTGCTGTTATACCAAGCTCTCTTGCGGATTTTAGATTCTCTTTTTTATCATCTATAAAAACGCATTCCTTGGCTTTATAGCCCATTACTGAAAGCGCTTTTTCATAGATTTGCGCTTCTGGCTTTTTCATATTCAATTCATTTGAAGAAAATATGAAATCAAAGTAATCACTGTAATTTTCTTTAATGTTTTCAAGTAAATCATAATAATTATTAGTAAGAAGAGCAGTACTATATGAAGCTTTTATTTCGGCTATATAATCTATTGCATCAGGGTTTACGTTTTGAGTTTCTATGAATAAGTTTTTAGCTTCTTTAACAGAAATTCCTGTAATGCTTGAAAAGCTTTTCCAGAATTCATCAGACGAAATCTTGCCTAACATAAATTTTTTATTATTATCCAAGAATGTATCATAAACAATGTTTGAAACTACACCTAACCTTTTTTCAATTTCTCTAGAAAAATTACTTATCAAATGGCTTTTTGTGCATACGCCTCCCCAATCAAAAATAATACATTTCATTTTAATTTTCCTAAAGCTGCTTCAAAGGAATTAATCTTTTTAAGATTTGCATCAAATTTTTTGTTTGCGTAATAAATATGCCGTTTTAAGCTTTTATCAGTATAATAGATGTCTCTATTGTCTAATAAAAGAGTCTCCAAAAATTCTGTGCCTATTATTTCAACAATTATGTTTTTTTTTGTAGATATTATTCCTGTTCTTTTAAACCCTGCTTTTCTGGCCAGAGAAAAAATTTTTGAAGCGTTTTCAATTGTTTTACAACAAATATGAAGGATTGCTGGGTTAAACATAAGCCAGACATCTCCATTATCTTCAAGATTATCTTTTATCTTTGTAAAATCTTTAACTTTTTCATGTGAGCAAAAGAGTATTTTTGAATCAGTTTTTTTACCCTTTTTTTTAATTACCATTATCCTGCCAGAGCATGAGCTGGTTGTAAAATAATCATCAAGTTTGTTTATTTTTTCAACAACGCCCTTTATTTTTTTATCTATTGAGCCCTTTTTGCTCCTGTCTTTAGAGAGCGCAGTGTCTTTTTGTTTATTAAATTGATTCATCAGTGTAAGTAGAAAGTAAGGAGTATAAATAATTATTGACGTAATCTTTCAAGATTATTGAATTAGTTTGGTTTTTTTCTCTCTTTACTTTTACTGGTTTTTCTCAAGCTCGTAGTTTCTTTTAGCTTGCTTAATTGCAGATTTTCTCCATACTTCTTTTTCAGACTCAAGCTTTTTTATCTTTATTTCCTTTCTTTTTAAGTGTTCAGTCATGGCTTTTTTGTACTTTTTAAAATAGTTTATAGAAACCGTCTTTTTTGCAAATGGCCCTAATAGCTTTCTTATAACTTTTTTAGTCATAATCACGCCATGTATGATTGCATTTTAAGCATTTGAAAAATTTTGTCTCAGGCTCGTCAGATGCTCTTGTCTGGACTGTCCAGAATTTAGCTTTATTGTGGCCGCATTTAGGGCATTCAGCTTCAACTTCAGGTGATGGGTCTATCTCTTTTTCGATTACATCAACTTCCTTTTTATTATCAATATTCTCTTTTAACTTTGAATCCTTATTATTCTTATGCTCATAACCACATGAACAAACAAGAACGCCTTTATTTTTATCTGGAGTCATTATCGACCCGCATTTTGGACAAAACAACATTCATATCACCTGTATATCTTATTAAAATATCTTATTTAAACCACTTAATGAATAAATGAAAGCCTTATGGGCAACGATTTTTATCCAGCCAACATAAGGTATCCTGAAAACTGCTTCACCTATAATATTTTCTTCACTTATTTTTGTATCGTCAGTACCTGGTTTTTCATTATGGTCTCCTTTTGTTGTAAAGAACAATTTATCGCTTTCATATCTTTTGTCGACAATCCTGTGTATTATTGGATAATTTTTTGAAGCATAAAACACTATAACATCTCCTTTATCAAGGTATTTAGGCTCTGTGCCCTTAAGGACTATAATATCCCCTGTATTAAACCCGTTTTTAAAAGAATATTCCGAAAAATCTTCTTTAGTTATATCATGATTTTTATACCAATTCCCACAAGCTTTCCAATAAAAATCAAAGTCAACATCCTTATCTTCTTTATATAATTCATCACAAATCCAGTAGACTGATTCGTCCTTTTTTGTGCATTCATTAAATATTGGGTTGTATTCCTCACAAGGATGTACTGTTTTGTGTTCCATACTTCCTGAAACAACTGCAACTATTGGGTGTGTTGTTCCAAGAAAAAAACCAATACCTGGGTATACTATAAATTTGATTAGCAAAAAAGCTAGTGCAATATTAATAAGCCAACTAAGGAGAGAATCATCATCCCATATAAATTTCCATAACTTTTTAAGCTTATATTTTTTGCTCATTTGATGACTTAATTAATAGCTGTATTATAAAGCTTACGGTTAAAGCAATATGTAATTTATTTGTTTTTAAAAAAAGTTTTATTGAAAATCTCGCAGAGATTTGAAAGGGGTCTAATAACAAAAATCTTTTGGATTTTTGGAACATCCAGAGCTGTGCTCTGGATTGTACCCCTTCCTTTAGGGCGAGATTTTCAATTCCAAAAATTTTGGGTTCCTAAAAAATAAATTGCAAGCCCTAAATAACAAAAATCTTTTGGATTTTTGGAACATCCAGAGCTATGCTCTGGATTGTACCCCTACCTTTAGGTTGGGGATGGGCTTGCAATCAATAAACCCAAAATTTTTGTTATTTT
>JBNJGV010000048.1:0-2347 GCA_051819785.1 Nanobdellota archaeon
AGCCAGTTCCTTTTGGAATTCCCGGTTCGAATCCGGGCCGCAGCGATTTTTTATTCTTATTGTGCCCGTCTTCGAACCTCCGGTTCGTATCAAAAATCCTTTATAGGATTTTTGGAACATTTGTTCGCGTTGGCTCACAAATGAATCCGGGCCGAGAGCGTTAAACTAAAAGTTCAAATCCGTCTTTTTCTTATTATTTTTCTGCTACTAAGTGGGCTTGAGCGAATAAAATGAGCGAAACTTTGTAAATTACATTTACAAAGCCAGCAAAGCTAACGATTAACTGATGCTTTGCGTTGCGCACTTCGCTCCGGGTTGGTTTGTTAGTTACATCTGCAAACCCAGTAAAGCTCTGCTTTACGCTGGCGAAATAAGCCGTGAAAGTCCTGGTCATTAGTGTATTTCTTTTTTAATTTGTTATTGATGAAGTTCACCCTATACAAAGTCCTATTTTTGTATTAAATATTGTTCAAGAAATTTTGGTTGCGGTGCAATTATAACGTGTGATTACCTGCTTTTTTACAAAAAGTATTATTCATTAAGGTCGTAGGAATCCATAAAGCGTTGGATAATTATATATTCTTCAATGTATTTGTAACCTTTTTCTGTTAATGTGTATAACTTATTTTTTTTATTTGTCTCTTTTTCAATTAATTTTTTTTCAAGTAAAAGATAAAGGTATTCATTGAGCATTTGAGAGGATAGGTTTGATTTGTAAAGAATATGTGTTGGTTTAGCCCTTCCTTTTCTATTCTGAATTACCTTAAGAATGTCGTAAATAATTTCGGTTCTTTCTCTCTTTTTCATTTTCGATAAACCATATAAAGATTTCCAACAATAAAACAATAGGCTAATAACTCAAGAATCTTTCCAACCACATATAAAAATTCTAGGTTTACTGAAATAAGAAAATGGCAGTGCCCTAAAAATAAGAATATGAAGGCGAGAGCAACCAACATTTGACTACTATTCTTTTTTTTCCAGTAGTTTGATAAGTAATGCCAGGAAATAAAAAACAAATAAATGCTGCTTATTAGATAAAACATATAAAGGACATTTTGGCTGCCAAAAATTATTGATATTGAAATTAATATCAATAACCATAGCAACCTCAATCTTTTTTCTTTGAATGTAATAAACAATAAAAAAACCAAACCCATTATGAAAAAGAACGTATGTGTCAGCAATCCAATGGTATTTAAGGCTTGTGCTGATAATATTTTCATAACTAAGGCTTCATCACTACCCAATTTGTATAATATAACAAAGTTTAATATAGTCTGGATGAAATATGAAATGGATATCATAATTGTGCCTATACCAAAAAAAAGAACATATCTTTGGTAGGTTTTTTTATAAATCCTAAATGTAAGATAAGACACAAATAACGTAACTAGCGCAAACAGTATTTCTAATATTGTTTCATACATATAAAACCAGTCAGGCGTAGGAAATAGCAAAGCCATATTATGCATATTTTGTTTCAACTTTTAAATTTTATGCAAGAGAAATCAGATTTATTCTTTAGAATATGTCTCAGATTTATTCTTTAGAATTTATTTAAATCTTCTTTAGTTTTATCATAATAACAAACGGAGGTGATATTATGTCAATAAGAGCTAAAGACCTGAAACTTAAAGAAAAGAGGATTTTCTTTTGGGAAAGAAATCGCAAACTGCCAACTGAAATAGAAAACCTGGAAGACAATGATTTGTTTTTGGAGACTGGTGCAGTTTATCCTGGTTTGGAAAGGGAATGCAATTGCTTATTGTCAGACCTGGTTAAAGAGAAGAGAAATCAGGAAGGGCTTATTTAATTTTTTTAATATTAATTTTTTTTGTATTGATATAATTTACTGATTTTTTCCCCAAGTGTATATTTAAATTGGCTTTCAGATTTATTTATTATAGTGTTGTCAATCATCTGTTGTCTATTCTTTATTGGTTATGATTATTACTAACTTCTGTTCTGGTGGAGTTTGATTGCGCAAAAGTCTTAAAATTTTTCTTGAGCAAACGTTGTGTATCTATCGATCTAGTTAACTTTTAGATTAATTCGTTAACAGAAATTAGGGTTAACTTCTAAACAATGGCGTTTATCTGAAAAAGAAAAAACAAATTGATGAACCTACTAGAAGCTTCTCTAAAAAGAGAAAACTGACTCTGCCCACTGTTCCAGTGGGAGATGCCAGTTTTCGATAAACAACTTTGCTGAGCAACTAAAAGATTAAACTCAAAAAAATATTTTAGTTTATAGGCTCACTTGGTTGTTGTGGCTCTTCTATAGGTTCACTTGGTTGTTGTGGCTCTTCTATAGGTTCACTTGGTTGTTGTGGCTCTTCTATAGG
>JBNJGV010000048.1:2447-9877 GCA_051819785.1 Nanobdellota archaeon
TCACTTGGTTGTTGTGGCTCTTCTATAGGTTCACTTGGTTGTTGTGGCTCTTCTATAGGTTCACTTGGTTGTTGTGGCTCTTCTATAGGCTCACCTGGTTGTTGCTGATCTCCCATTAGCCCCTCTGATGAGGCCCCATCACCTGCTTGACAACCTGTTAAAAACATCATTGCTGCCAAAAACACAAGTACACTTATTTGTACAAATACTTTCATTTTATCACCCTTATTCTTTTAAAGTTCTTAAAAAAACAAAAAAAATAATTTATTCAATCTGGATTGCTTGTTCTTGAGGTTGTTCCTGTTGTTGCATATTTTCATCGATTCTAATATCGGCTTTCTGCTCTAACTTTTCTACTAGCTCTGTAATTATTTGCTGCTGTTTTTGTTGCTCTAACATGGCCCTTAGTTGGCTTTCAGCTTCTTCTAAGGTTGTGTTACCCATCATCTGTTTGTTGCTTTCGTAGAACTTTTCAAGTTCCTCTTGACTGACTGATGTGTTTCCGTCAACTTCGTCTAATAGCTTTTGAATCAATACCTGTTCTTTTTGTTGCTCAATTAGCTGGTTGTATTGGTCACCTGCTTGGGCTTTTAAATCTTCAAGAGTCATTTCTCCCTGAAGGTTTTCTTTCAGATATTCTTCAGTTTCTTCAGTAGTAACACTTAGTCCCTTGTTTTCTGCTTCCTGTAAAAGAAGCTCTTGCTGCACTAACTGCTCAACAATCATTGAATCGTCCGCCTGTTGTCCCTGTTGTTGTGTTATCTGTTTAACCTGGTCAACTTCACTTTGATAAATCTTCTCACCATTGACTTCAGCCACTGCTGATTCATCCTGATTTGTATCTAAGCCCTTATTATTTATGGATTCTCCAGTTGGGGCTGTCTGTTGTCCATTACTTTGGCAACCAGCCACTAACAAGACCAAAACCATCATTAGTAAAATTCGTTTCATATTATCACCTGTTTGTAGAATCAAAGAGGCATTATAAAAAATTTCTGCAGTGAAAATCGTATATTATTAATTTATATAATCATTCTGTCTTTTTAAAGAACCTTTATTTTATGGACATTTTTTTATGTTTCCTTCAAATTACTACTATGAGTCACCAGTGTTCTGTTTTCGGATATTGCACAGCTGTCAGTTATTTTGATTAGGCTTGAATGATGTTATCAAAATGTTTCAGAAAGGCAAAATGAAAATTGGGAGTAAATAATTCTCATTAAATCGTGTGGTAAATTATGCTTTTACTATCAAATAAGTCAAAATAACTCTTAGTTTTAAATTAATAATGTCTGCTCTTTCATATAAACATATTCTTTAGGGAGCTTGTTAATCTTTCCTATAGTTTTTTTGTATTTTCTGCAGTAGTTTGGTTGGATTGGTGAGAATTTGAGCTTGTCATCAAGCAGTGTCCTTTTTTCATGTCTAATGCTTATTCCGAATTTTTCAGGATTGTTATAAACATAAGTTTCTTTTTGCAATCCGAAATGGCTTGGAGAGACAAGGTCAATGAACTGCTCATTTTCCTTAAGAAAATCAATTGTTTTTTCAAAGTCTTCTCTTGTTTCACCAGGGAACCCACTCATCAGGTAAACTGTATTGATTATGCCCGCTTTTTTTGATGCTTTTAGAACTTGTGCCATATCACCCGGATTTGTTCCCTTTCTCATCAGGCTGAGCATTCTTTGTGAGCCTGACTCAACACCCCACGCCACACTTTTCAGCCCATGTTTAGCTAACATGTCAAGGTGTTGGATTAAATCTTTTGTTGGCCGCAGTTGTGCCCACCATTTTGCATCTTTTGGCATAAGTAATGCAATCTCTTTCAAGCGGTTGAGAGGAATCATATCATCAATAAAGAAAAAATATTTACCTTTAAGATTCAGGGGGAGTTCTTTATAGGGCGTTCGGTTGTGGTGGGTGCAGAAAGCGCATGCTCCATAATGACATCCTTCGGATGATTTAACCGGCGTAATATCTGGTGCAGGGTAATCCTCTTGATAAAAATCTGTAAAGTCAGGGGAATTATTTTCAACCTGAAAATATTTATTTAATTCTTTTGTGTTTATTTTAGTGCCCTTTAGATTTTTGTATACTGCCGGACCTCCTAAAAAAACAGGAACATTAATATGCTGAATCAGTTTATGGGTATAGAATACCTGGCTGTTGTAAACAAGACTGAAAGAGACGCTTCTGGGTTGCTCTTTTTTTATTATATTTAGTAATTGGTCGAAAAATTCAGGCTTGTATCCCTTAAGAACTTTTCTGTTGTTTTTTTCATAAACAGGCAAAGCTTTTGCCAATTCTTTTAATTCTTGATTGAATTTTAGCTTATGAAATCTGGCATTAAGATCTATTGCTTTTACATTTATCTTTCCTTTCAGGTTAGCCAGTGAATAGGGCATAATTCCTGGTGGTGCAAAGGGCGGGTATATCAGCAGGTCCATCTAGTTCAGATTGTTTAATTTATATTTAAAGTTAATATATTAAAATAAAATTTGAAGGTATCGGTTTGTCTATGTTTTTTTGTTATTTTTTTAGATTATCAACTAAAAGGGACTTTTAATAGTGTAATTCATGGCCCGGATTTTCTCTAAAAAATAATGCTTTTTGATCAAAGCAGATTTGTTTTTTAAGTTTTGTGAGCAAACCGAAGGAAAATTTATGAAAAATAAAATAAATAATAAATAGTTTTATAAATGGCGGGTTATTCCAATGATTTAATTAAGGTATTTTCAAACTTCAGATTTAAAGAACCTTTTTGGTTTTAGTGAGACGATTTCTTAATGCATAGATTAAGTGGTGTTTTAACACATGAGAAACAATAATAACAAACAAAGGAATGGTTCTGATAGAAACCAAGGTTCTCGTGATTTTAGGTCTGAGGGGAATCGGTTTAGGGGAAATAGCAATAGAGACTTTAGAAGTAATAACTTCAACAATGGTCCTAGAAAGATGCATAAAGCGATTTGTTCTGAGTGCAAAAAGGAATGTGAAGTCCCTTTTAAGCCGACGGGAAATAAGCCTGTCTATTGTAAAGAGTGCTTTGAAAAGCATAAATCCAAGAGGTTTTAGATGAAAACGTGTAGAAATTGCAGAGGAATAAGTATTAAGTCTCGAAGAAACTATTTTCATGGAAAAAAGTCTAAATCAATTACTACTTTAACCTGCAAGGATTGTGGTTCTTCAGATATAGAAGTAAAGTCTGACAATAGGAAACATAAATTTAGGAAACGCTAAATAAATGTATGGAGGAAATTAAAATGGAAGGAACTGTTAAGTTTTTCAATAGGATGAAAGGTTTTGGTTTCATAACCGGTGAAGATGAAAAAGAATATTTTGTTCATCAATCAGGTGTAAATGAAGGCATTTCTTTAGAAGAAGGAGATTCTGTTGAGTTCGAAGTTGAGCAAGGCGATAGAGGCCCAAAAGCTTTGAACGTAAGTAAGCAAGAGTAAAATTATTATAAACAATCAGGATTATAAAATTTCACATCTTTTTTATTTTTATAGCATGGATAGAGAGCTACTTTAGCCTCTTCCCATTTGAATTTTTTTCTAAATACTGGGTTTTTTTGACTAAACTATAGATTGGAGTATACTTGATAAAGTGTTCTTAAATATAACTTTATAATATTATTAATTTTAATTAGTAAGGAATATGTTAAATATAAAGCTTTTTTTATACGATTTTTTCTTTTTCAGGAGATTGCATTCTTTCAATTATATCGCTTACTTTATATATTTCAATAAGATTAGTAGTTCCGCTTTGATGAAGCTTATGTCCTGCAGTTATTACAAACATATCTTCGCTTTTTAAAAAGCCTTCTTTCATTCCCATAATAACCAGATTATTTGTGTATTTTTCAAAATCAGTGTAGACCTCAGGATCATAAGTTGGAAATACTCCCCATGATAATTGTAGCTGTCTTAATACTTTCATGCTTCTTGTTATGGCTAAAATAGGACATTTAGGCTTAAATCTGGAAACTTTCTGCGCAGTGTAACCTGTTTCAGTAGGCGTTAGAATAGCTGCAGTTTTTATTGATTTGCTTGCTAAATATGCGGCTTTTGTCACGAAAAGGCTCACTTCATTAGTGAAGGCTTCATCAAGATCACTAAGTGATTCATCAAACACGTTTTTTACTCTTGAATCATAAACCAAAGCTATCCTGTTCATAGTTTCTACAGATTCGATGGGGTAGTTGCCCTGCGCAGTTTCACCGCTTAACATTATGGCATCAGCTCCCTGGAGGATTGCATGAGCGATATCGCTGACTTCAGCTCTTGTAGGTCTTGGTGATTTGGTCATTGATTCAAGCATCTGTGTTGCAACAATGACTGGTCTTCCTAAAAAATTGCATTTTCTGATTATGCTTCTTTGTAAAAGCGGTATTGTTTCGAGATCAAGCTCTACACCCAAATCACCTCTTGCAATCATTATTCCGTCAGAAGCTTCAATAATTTCTGAAATATTATGTATTGATGAATAATGCTCGATTTTTGAAATAATTTTCATTTCAGAATTATTGTTTTTTACAAAATCATTAAGTTCTCGTACTTCTTCAGAGGTTCTAATGTAAGATGCCGCAACATAATCTATATCTTTTTTTATTCCAAATAGAATATCTTGTTTATCTTTTTCTGTCAATGAAGGAATATCAACATTATGGCCTCTGAAGGTGACACCTTTTTTATTCCCAAGAAAACCACCATTTAATAATTTTGCAGAAATTTTGTTGTTATTTTTTATTATTCTTGCTGAAATAAGGCCATCATCAAAGAATACATCTGTCCCGTCTTTTACTTTTGTTAAGCCAGAATAATTTATTCTTATTGTTTTTTCATCAGAATCTTTTTTACTATATTCCAGATTGATTATATCTCCTTTCTCTAAGCTCAGGCCTTCTGATGTAAAAGGATTTGTCCTTAATTCAGGCCCTCTTGTGTCGAGCATAATACATATCTTTTCGTCAACTTCTCTTATTTTATCTATGAGTTCTGAAAAATATTCATAATTTCCATGTGAAAAATTTAGCCTTACTACATTCATACCCGCTTTATAAAGCTCTTGAATTTTCTCTTTTGTGTCTGTTGAAGGGCCCAAGGTTGCAATTATTTTAGTTAATTTTTTCATCCTTGGGCAAGGATAATGTTTCTTATAAAAATCTATTCATTGTTATTTTCGTGAAAGATTTTAGTTTAATTTGTATAAAAATATTTATATAGCTTAAAAATTCCTGAAGTAAAAAGTAATACGGGGGAATTATTATGGCAGATTATCCAGGTGGACAGCCTATTTTTATCTTACCTGAAAATACCAATAGGTCCACAGGCAAAAACGCTCAAAGAATGAATATTGAAGCTGCAAAGCAAGTCGGTGAAACCGTCAGAACCACATTGGGGCCAAAAGGCATGGACAAAATGTTGGTTGATAGCTCAAATGATGTTATCATTACGAATGATGGCGTAACTATACTAAAGGAGATTGCAGTCCAACATCCTTCTGCTAAGATGATAGTTGAAATATCCAAAACACAGGAGGACGAGGTAGGAGATGGGACAACAACTGCTGTCGTTATGGCAGGAGAGCTGCTTAAAAAGGCAGAGTCTTTGCTTGATATGGATATACATCCTACACTAATTGCCAAGGGTTACAGGATGGCTGCTGAAAAGGCAAGAGAGGTCCTCGATGGCATGGCTGAGAAAATCAAGGAATCAGATAAGAATATGCTAAAAATGATTGCTGTTACTGCCATGACCGGAAAAGGAGCTGAATCAGCTAAAGATAGATTATCAGAGCTTGCTGTTGATTCAGTATTAAAAATAGCTGAAAAAGACAATGGTAAGATTAAGAATATTGACCTTAATACAATTAAAATTGAAAAAAAAATAGGAGCAACCTTTAATGAGTCTGAGCTTATTTCAGGGGTTGTAATCGATAAAGAAAGAGTCCACTCTTCTATGTCCAAAAAAATAAAGGATGCAAAAATCGCTCTTATAGATTCAGCTATTGAAATAAAAAACACCGAAATAGACTCAAAAATACAAATAACTGACCCTTCCCAATTGCAGGGCTTTCTTGATCAGGAAGAAGAGATGCTAAGATCAGTTGTTGATAAAATTGTCAAATCCGGGGCAAATGTTGTTTTGTGCCAGAAGGGAATTGATGATGTTGCTCAGCATTATTTAGCAAAACATGGTATCTATGCAGTAAGAAGAGTTAAGTCTTCTGATATCGAAGATATTTCTATGGCTACAGGTGCAAATATAGTTACCCAGATACAGGAATTATCTGCTGATGATTTGGGAAAATCAGGTATAGTTGAGCAGGTAACTGTTGGTGATGATGAGATGACCTATATCAGGGAGTGTGTGAATCCAAAGGCGGTCACTCTTTTGGTAAGGGGTAGCACAGAACATATTTTAGATGAGATTAAAAGAGCAGTAGAGGATGCAGTTGGTGATTTGAAGTCTGCTCTTGAATCCGGATGGATTGTTGCTGGTGCTGGCGCATCAGAAGTGGAACTTGCAATGCAGCTTCGAAAGTATTCAGAATCTCTTTCCGGGAGAGAGCAGTTGGCTGCAAAAGCATTTGCTGATTCATGTGAGATAATACCTAAAACTCTGGCAGAAAACGCTGGTCTCGATCCGATTGATGTGATAGCCGGGCTGAATAGTGCTCATGATAAGAAAAATAAATGGTCGGGAATAAATGTATTTACAGGGAAAGTTATGGATGCATGGGAAAGCGGAGTAATAGAGCCTCTGCAGATAAAAACCCAGGCTATTCAATCGGCAAGTGAGGTTGCTGAGATGATATTAAGAATTGATGATGTTATTGATTCATCAAACAATCAGCAACCACAATCTCCTAATCCCGGAATGCAGATGCCTGATTATTAAGCCGTTTTTTAGGCAATCTGACTTTTAATTTAAGTGTATGAAAGGTACGGCATTCACCAAAATATTTATAAAGGGACTGCTTTTCACGAAGTAGACAAACAATTAAGTTTGGTAATGGTGCAGCTACCCTGAAAAATAGGGGATATTTCAATTGAATCCGGGATTTAAGTTTTTGTTTGTGTCAAAAAAACCAATTTGAAGATTTATTTTGTTCACAAATGAAATCCAGCAAGGGCTCGTAGCTTTGCCTGTAAAGGGATACTCCGGAAATCTGAGCCAAGCTCAGAATCCTTGCAACAAAGTTGCAAGTTTTGAAATCCGCAGTGGGTTTCCTCGAAAACTAAGGTTTTCGATGAATTTTGAAGCAGAAGCTTCAAATTTTCCTCGCAAATGCTCGTCAAGCCCAGGTAACCCTATTTTGGGCCCGTAGCTTAGCCTGGTTGGAGCGCCGGTCTTATATGGCCTCGTTTCATACAACGGCTCTAAGTGAGCCGGTGGTCCCGAGTTCAAATCTCGGCGGGCCCA
>JBNJGV010000049.1:0-9853 GCA_051819785.1 Nanobdellota archaeon
GGTGTGGTTGGTGACTGGAAAAATCACTTTTCCGAAGATAACAAAAGAGAGTTTAAGCAAATAGCGGGAGATTTGCTTATTAAACTAAACTATGAAAAAAATAATGATTGGTAATAGTAAAATAAATTTTAAAAAAATGAAGTAGTGAATGTGTAAAAGTTAAAAACAAAAAAGATTAGAAATAAAAGTGTATTGAAGGTGCTCCGAGCCAGCATAAATGCCTGTTGTCTAGTAGTACTGGAAAAGAGGCATTTTTGTGACCACATTGCACTTTCTGTATTTTTTGGGGTGATATATTCGCAACAAGGTTTTCAGGCTAGCTACCTGGATCGTGATTTCGTTTGGCTGGCATGGAATTTTTTTTACCGCTGCCTGGCCCCCGGGGAATCCTGATTAGGCCGTTGCGACATAAGGAAATCTTCGTGGGATTGATGCGGCGGTGTCATTGTCCCAGATCAGTCAGTGTCCAATGAAATCTGTTACCCGAACCATTACTAATAAACGAAATAAACAATGACAACAGATCAATCCTTAACACAAAGAGCAGGCCGGAGTGCTCTCTGGCAATTAGCCGGTGGGGGCTGGCAGACTGCAGTTCGCCTTGGAGCGAGTATTTTTCTGGCCCGGGCCTTAACACCGGCGGAGTTTGGCATCTTCGGCATGGCTCTGCTGTTTAATGAGTTACTGAACAGTATAGGCGCTTTAGGCATGGGCGCAGGAGTTATTGCCAGAAAAAAAGTTACCGAAGAGGATCTGTCAACCTGCTTTTGGAGCATGGCTGCCATGCGCGTCTTGGTTTTTCTCGCTGCCTTCGCAGGGGCCCCACTGGCAGGATATTTTTTTAATGAACCTAGTTTAACAGAAGTTATTCGGGCTATTTCCTTTGTTTTTCTTATTTCTATTTTCGGGGTTGTCTCCCAGACGCTTTTATCCAAAGAACTCCGCTTCCGGGCCCTGAACAGCATTCGGGGGGTGACAGTACTCCTGGAGTCAACACTGGCTGTGCTTCTGGCCATGAATACAGATCTCGGTTATTGGGCCCTAGTTATCGCAACCTTGGCACAACAGATTGCCATGCATACCGCCATATTTTTCACGGTCCGCTGGAAGCC
Source organism: Nanobdellota archaeon (assembly GCA_051819785.1). GTDB lineage: Archaea > Nanobdellota > Nanobdellia > Woesearchaeales > DSVV01 > CAZBGG01. The sequence goes on from JBNJGV010000049.1 coordinate 1,113, forward strand.
TAGGTTTCTCTTCAACAGGGAAAGTTTCCGGTATCTCTTCCGCTACGGCATAAATGGTCTGGGTTTTTCGATTACCAACTATCTTAAGCAAAATCTTGACTACTTGCTCGTGGCCAGGCTTCTGGGGACCCAGTCCCTCGGTCTGTATGAATTTGCCTACCGGATTCCCCACCTAGTACTTGACCGGATTTCAAGGCCAGTAGGCGCAGTGGTTTTCCCAACATTATCTATGGTTCAGGATGACAACAGCAGGCTTGCCCAAGGTTATGTTAAATCAGTAACGTATGTCTGCTTGGTCGCCTTCCCCCTGCTCTTTGGTCTGGCGGCAGTAGCAGATGTAGCAGTCCCGGTTCTATGGGGAGATCAGTGGCTGCCAATAATTACGCCACTGCGCCTGCTTTGTCTTTGTGCTATCTTACGAATGGTTCCCCAACCGTTAGGAGCTATATTTAATTGCAAGAACCGTCCGGATCTGCCGTTTAAGATTTCTATAGTTGGTCTGGTCTGGACAGCCCTGGTGGTTTGGATATTAGGCTATTTTTATGGCTTGATAGGAATTTCTCTGGGAATGGTGCTATCTGTGCTTCCTGGTTATGCCTCAGCCCTAATAGCCTTTAGGATGTTAGATGTTAGTCTTGATACTTTGTTCCGGTCCCTTAAACCCATCCTTATTAGTGCGACGGGTAGCGGTTTAATTTCTTATGCATTTTCTAATATTTTGCAGGCAGCCGGTTTGCCACTAATAGGAGTATTGGTTTTGGCAGTGATCGCCGGTGCTCTAGTTTATTTTATTATTCTTTATTATGTTTTTCCAGTTCTTATTTGTGAAATTTTGCAAGTTTTAGAAGATATTGTGGGTATAAGACTTAAACAGAGTTGGATGAAATATATTTTCAAGCTGGCTTCTAATAAAACATGACAATCGAATAAAATAGAGAATTAACATAAGAAATTATAATCTAGTACATGTATTGCTTTTTCAAATAGAGATCATGAAAAGACACAAAGTAAGGTGTTCTGATGCAGAAAGAAAAAGAAACATTAGCTGATTTATTGAGTTTATATGCACAGAAAAGGTTTTTATTTGTAAAGCCCGGTGGAAACCATGGAGACATGTTAATATATATAGGGTTGAAATCTTTAGCAAAATATTTAGATTTAAGATATAAAGAAATATCGTTTAATGAGTTAAGAAAAGAAAAATTAGATAATTATGATGTGGTCTATATACATGGTAGCGGCGGTTTTGTCCCGTGGTGGTCAGGGACTCCTTATAAAGCGTTAAAAATTGCTTCTCAACATAAAAAAACAGTAATTATTGGGCCAAGCACATTCCACCTAGATGAAAAATATATTTATGAACTTTTTAAAGAAGCTTTGCAGAATAACATTTGTGAAAATATATATATATATTGTAGAGAAAGAAGTTCTTATAATTTTGTTGAAAAAGTTGCATCCGGTTTTGGAGAAGTCTATATTGACCATGATACTGCGTTTCATGCAACATATAGCGATATATTGCAAAATGCTGGAATATTAAAATATCCTAAAAAAAGATTTGAAGAAATATATGCTTTAAGAACTGATAACGAAATAGAAAAATATAATTATCCAAGATTAAATAAATTTGCTGTAGATCCTATACAATATAACTATTCGTTTAAGGAATGGGTTACTTTCCATATAATTGCTAACTCCTTAATCACTAATCGTTTACATTCTGCTATTATGGGTGCTCTGATGGATGTAGATACAACTATTTTGCCCAATTCATACCATAAAAATAGATCTGTTTGGGAGTACTCATTGAAAAATAAAGGAGTAAAGTGGGAATATGACATTTCTAATCTTAGCAAATCTCCGATTAGTATAGCAATACAAAAATGGTTGAGAAAAAATCCTGCTTGGCAGCGTCGTATTGGACGAATTTATTATGGCAGTCTTTCTTGTACAGATTAATAATCAGATCGCTAGTGAAGGGGCTCTTAAATGAATTCTGTAAACAATAAAAATAACAGAGCTTTTATAGTTATAGGATTGGGAACTGGGCGCTGTGGCACAGTTTCGTTGGTTAGTACTTTAAACCAGTTGAAGTCTTCCTTTTTTGTGCATGAAGGATTCATGTTGCCATGGGAAGGTAGCAAAGAGCGAATGCTTTCTGAGCTGAAAAATTTTGTCAATGAATCATACAGTTCTTTGATTGGAGATGTAGGATTTTATTGGCTGCCTTACGTGGAATATGTTTTACAGGAATTTCCGGATACCAGGTTTATTTGTTTAAAAAGAGAAAAGGAATCTACCGTTTGCTCATATCTTCAAAAGACAGAGGGTAAAAATCACTGGATGCGGCATGACGGTAACAGGTGGCAGTTTGATTCAAAATGGGATCGTTGTTATCCAAAATTTGAAGTGCAGTCCAAAGAAGAGGCTCTGAAGCTATACTGGGAAACGTACTATGATAGAGCAGCAGAGCTGGAAAGACGGTTCCCAGATAATTTTAAAATATTTGATCTGTCGGTCTTATATGATTCGGATTCATTCAGTCCAGTTCTTGAATTTATTGGCGTGACAAAGACGGATATTTGCGTTTGTCACGATAATTCTTTAATTTGGTCTCCAGAAATCAAGTCAAAATCAATATATGAAAGATTAAAAATTAGATGGTTTAAAGAAAAGAAGATACTGCCTTGGAAAGTAGAAAATATAGTTGGGAAGAGAGGAGGTGTTAAGAATACTCTTTTTTCTGCTCCCTTAAGACGTATATGGTTAGCGAGAAAAATATCTATGGACACTATAGATGATTCCCTGACTGTTGTTATAGGTATTCGTAATAGAGCAGGGATGATGTTATACCACTCATTGGACAGTATAAAACGTCAAAGATATGAGAGAGGGCAAATTAGTTGTAATGTAGTAGATTACGGTAGCAATTATGAGAATGCCCGAGAAATAAAGCACATAACGAAAAATTTTGGTTATAACTATATTCGTTGTGAAGCTGAGGAGTGGAGCCGGTCTAAGGCTCTCAATATAGGAATTAGGAACTCAAATTCCCGTTATATATTAACTAGCGATGCTGATATAATATTTTCGAAGTCATACATTTCTGGAGCGGTTGAAGTGCTCAAGCGCAAGCCATTTGGGGTGGTTTATTCTTATTGTCTGGATTTGCCTGAACATTTAAATGATGAACTTGAAAAAAAATTTAAAAATAATGAGTCTATAATTGTTGAGAGCTTTGCACATAAAGGCAGTAAAAGGAGTTTTAAGCATGCTTCTTTCGGAATAAATCTTACTTATCGTGAATTTTATAATAGAATTAATGGATATGATGAATATTATGTAGGGTGGGGTGGGGAAGATGATGATTTGTATCGTAGATTTTTGTTGTTAGGACTTGATCCTATAGTATTATGTGATAAAGAAAAATATTATCTCCATATTTGGCACCCCAAGTATGGCGGTGTTTTAACTGAAAAGAGATATTATCAAATGATACAAAATAGTAAGTACTTACATCAGAAAAAATCTATTGTAAGAAATAGGAAAAAAAGCTTTGTGATGTGACTAACCAGATAAACTCAGTTGTTTATTTATAGCATGATTGTGTGGTATTATGTATTTTAATATTGATTAAAATGAACGTAATTGCATTAGGAGTATTAACTTAGATTTCGATGTTCATATATTAAAAAAACAATCTAATTGTAAAAAAACTAATCAAATATTATTCATGCCTATTTTATTTAAGAAAAAGTAAGCTAAGTTGTTAAGGTTCTTCTATTGGATATTTATTTATGATTATCAGTATAATTATTCCTACATATAATAGGTGCGATATACTAAAAGAGACGTTAAATTCTTTTTTGTACTTAAAAAATAAAAAATTTGAATTTGAATATGAAATTATTCTGGTTGATAATAATAGTAGTGACGACACCAAAAGTGTTGTATTAAGCTTTAGTGGTAGCCTACCTGTTCTATATTTGCATGAACCAAGGCAGGGAAAAAACTACGCTGTCAACCAAGGGATTGAATTTTCAAGAGGCGACATCCTTGTTTTTGTAGATGATGACGTAACTGTAAACAAAAACTGGATAGTTAATATTTATAAGTCAATAAAAAATTACAATGATGTAAATATATTCGGTGGGAAAATACTTACTCATTGGCCAGAAAAAACTCCTTCTTGGGTTCATTATAGTTCTAACACCTTTCCATTTATGTTTTGTGATCATAACCTTGGAGAAAAAACAAGACAGTACTCTAGCTCTCCGTTACCTGGGGGAGCAAATTTTTGGGTAAGAAAAAGCTTATTTATTAAGCATAACGCTAAATTTAATGAACAATATGGACCATCTGGCAAAAGACGAGTCGCCGGAAGTGAGACAGAGTTTCTTAAGAGAATGTACAATAAGGGTGAAAAGATTATGTACATTCCCGATGCTATAGTTCACCATCGTGTTTTTCATGATGAGTTTAGACTTCTAAGGGTGTTGCATCGATTCTCTGCAACAGGGAAGTCGTCTCATAGATATCAATCAGCAAATAGAAGCAGGTCTTTTATAGGAATTCCTTTTTATCTCTATAATCAGTTGTTGTCAGAATTTTTTAAATTTGCATTTTATCTTGCGCTTATGAATAAGGATAAGTATATGAACTCTATGATAAAAATTGCATATTTTTATGGTCGATCTAAAGCGTTTATTGCTTCAAAATGAATAGAATATCAATAGCTATAGACGCACGCTTTATGCTGCGCCCTTTACGTGGAATCCCTCTTTATGTTTTGCGACTTTGTGAGCATTTGCCGATCCTGAATAGAAATATTCAGTTTGTTTATTTTATAAATAAAGGCTTTGAGCATAATGACACTCCAGATAACTACCTTCCCCGTATTAAAGCCATAGAAAAAAACAACCCCAATGTTATTTTTGTTAACCGTAATAACGATGCCGAGATTAAATGGGAGCAACTGTATCTACCACGTTTGATTAAACAACACAATGTTGACTTGCTGCACATGCCGGCCAACCGTATAAGTTTTTTTCCGGGGGTGCCAACGGTTGTCACTGTGCATGATGTGATGGAGTATATTTATCTGACAAAAAAATATCGAGAGCAGTTATCTAAGGGAAAAGGAATAAGGACATGGGCATATGTGAGCCGGATATCTGCTTACACTTATTTGACATACAAATTCGGCATCAAAACAGCTCAGCGTATTATTACGGTCTCGTCTTATTCGTCTGATGATATTGAGAAAATGCTTGATATCTCCAGAAATAAAATAGTGAGTATACATCATGGGGTCAGCAGTGAGTATCAGAACATTGCTATTCAACCACAGGAACTGAGACAGCATGTTCTGCTGCTTGGGGGGGATAATTATTTTAAAAACCCTCAATTGGCTATCAATGCCTGGTCAAAACTTGATCCCGGTTTACGCCAAAAATATCCTCTTAAGGTGATAGGATTTAGTGGACAAGATTCATCATCCCTGATTCAGGCTATAAAACAACAGAGGCTTGAAAATGAGGTCGAGGTGCATAGATGGATTTCGCAGGAAGAGATGGTTAAGTGCTTTAAAGACGCTGTTTTATTTTTATTTCCTTCTCGTTATGAAGGTTTCGGCTTCCCTCTCTTACAAGCTATGGCCTGTGGAACACCCGTGATTTCGACAAACACATCCTCGATACCTGAAGTTTTGGGTGATGTTGGTTATCAGATTGACCCTGATGATGTAAACGGCATGGCTTTAAAGATTCAATGCTTATTAACTGATAAGCAAGAATGGCAAAAGCAATCAGAATTAGGTTATAAGCGTTCACTTCGTTTTAGCTGGGAGTTATCCGCGCAGAAGCATCTAAATGTATATGAGGAGTTGCTTTGACTAGTCTCGTCAATCCTCAAATATCTGTACTGATGTCCGTTTATAACGGCGAGCGTTATATTTCCCGGGCCATTATGAGCATTTTGGCTCAGACTTATGCTGATTTTGAGTTGATTCTTGTCGATGACGGGAGCACAGATGGAACTGCTGAACTTATTAATAAAATTCAAGACGATCGCTTGAAATTTTATCAGCAGGAGAACGTCGGCTTGACAAAGACTATGAATAGAGCGCTGTCCTTAGCTAAGGGGCGTTTGATTGCACGGCACGATGCCGACGATTTTTCTATTGTGACGCGTTTTGAGAAGCAGGTTGAGTTTCTAGGACAAAACCAGGAAGTTGGGTTGGTGGGGACCAGCTGTTTTATCCAACCTGCAAGGCATTGTGTTATCAATGAGGTGTACGATTATCCGGAACTACATGATGAGATTGTCAAGGCTTTTGTCTTAGTAAATCCTTTTGTTCACGGCTCCATGATGATGCGTCGAGAGCTGCTTGAAGCCTGCGGCGGTTACAATGAAGAATATCGTTATGTTCAAGATTACGAGCTCTGGTCACGGCTTTTGTCTAAGACCCAGGTGCATAATCTTAAGACGCCTCTTTATGTTCGATCTGTCCATTCCCGGACCAGTCAGGTAAGTGTTGATAAAACCCCAATTTTCGAAGAAATACGTACTAAGTTTATGAAAAATAATCATTCTTTGTTTCCGCAAGAAATGGATGAAGTGAGACTGGTCGCTAGTATGAATTTCTACCCATTTCTTGCTCGTACTGGGAGCTGGAACCGGTCCATTGCTACAACCTTTTACCGTATGGGGGTAGAAGCTAAAAAATATGGTTTACCTTGGTATAAGTTGCGTGGGCAATCTTTTATTTACTCTTTTGTTTAGTTTAGAGTCGACATAATAATTAGCAAGAAAATAGATTTTAACAAAAAAGACATTGAAATTTTTTCCGTTTTGATATTTTATTGTATATAAAAAGAGAATATCATGTATAACTTATTATTGTTAACAAACTATTATAATGGCATACCTCAAGTTTTACATGAAACTCAATCACTTGATATTGGTAGATTAAAAGGATATTTTCAACGACATTTCAGTGTTAAGGTTTGTAGTTATGAAGATGTGATATCAGATAAAATCAAATTTATTTCAAATAATACTGTTGTTTTTTATGCGAGTTCGCAGTATCCTGCGTATAAAAGTTTTATGCAAGATATATTGATTTATTTAAAAAATAGTGGATGCGTTTTGGTTCCAGATATAAATATATTTTTTTCACATGAAAATAAGTTGTTTCAAATGTTACAAATGAGATTTAGTAACATTAGTTCTCCAAATATACTATATATATCTTCTTTAGAGGATGGGGTAAAAAAATTAAAATCTGTAAAATATCCTGTAGTTATTAAAATGTCTCATGGATTTGCAAGTTCTTTTGTAGAATGTGTAAATAATATAGATGAAGGTCTTGAATTTATTAAGAGACATTATGCTCGAATTATACCGAAGGCAAAAAATTTTTTTCGGACCAGACAGATTAAATCTCGTTACATAGGGAAGCATCCCTTAAGGGTGGGAAGCTCAGTAGTACAGCAATTTATTGATAATATTGATTATGATTGGAAAGTGCTAGTTTTTTATAATAAGTATTTTATATTAAAAAGGTATTGTAAAAAAAATGATTTTAGAGCATCTGGAAGCGGTCTGTTTGAGTTGGATCCAGAACCAGACTATGATGTATTAGGATTTTCTAAATACATATATGAAAAAATTAACTCACCTTTTTTGTCACTAGATATAATAAAAAAGAACGGAATTTGTTATTTGATTGAATATCAAGGTTGCCATTTTGGTTTGTATGCCTTAATTAATAGCAATTATTGCTATTATTTAGATATAAATGGTGAATGGAAATTGAGCGAAAAAAGTGATGCTCAAGTTGAATTTTATTTTTATGAATCAATAATTGCATATTTGAAGAAAAATAATTCCTATTTTTCAGATTTATAATTATACTGTGTTTTATAAAGTATCGAAATTTTTCCGCCAGCTCAAATTTTATACTTATAATAATGGTAAGTCAGGTATGGTCCACCTGCATTGACCCAAAATAATCCTTGGACTTCACTCCAGGCAAATGAACAACAATATGGCAGAAGAGGCTGTTACTTGAGCTTTTATTGTTTATCAAGATTTCCAGACAATTCACGTGCAAATTTCAACATCAACAGAATAAAGCTCAAGAAGACGCATGCCGTGTGCTACAGGCTGTTGCCGGTCTTAGGTAACGAATAGTTTGATGAGTTCGCTAGTGACTGTTACTTATGGTGCAGTATGAATTTTCTCTATTTATCTGATGGTCTAGGATGATGTGCTTTTTTCAGGAGATGAGTAAATTGATTGAGCATTATGTTAAAACGCATAAACTTAAAAAATGTTTTCTTTGATGCTGAATTCGGATTTTTATAAAAAATAAAAAAAACAGAACTATATTTTAAGGTATTTACAAGCAAAAAAATTTGCATTTATTCGATTAGCCATTAAATTTAAATAATAAAGCGAAATTTTGCAAATATTCAAAATGGGGGCATTATGTCTAAATTAAAAAGTATGCGGTGTAATTTATCATCAGTATTTGGACTGATTGCCCTAAGTATATTTGTATTGATTACTTCCAGCCTTTGGTCAGCTAGCACTTATAGCTTTACTAATGTTTCCAACCGAGGGAGCCATCCAGAGGATCTGCAGTATGCCAATGATAAGATTACAGTTGACATTTCCTCGATTCCTCAGGGTGCTGAAGTATACCGGGCCATTCTGGTCCCCAACAGAAGAGGAAA
>JBNJGV010000050.1:0-8988 GCA_051819785.1 Nanobdellota archaeon
TTTTAACCTTTTTACCTATTTAGTTTTTTCTTATTATGAATGCTTGTGATGTTGTTAATTTATTTTATTATATCTTTTTAAGAATAAAAAACCTTTTAAAGTTATGTTGTTATGTAATGCTAGTAGGAACAAGTTATGAAGTATAATGTTAAGCAGAAATAATCCATTTGTTGAATCTTGTGAAACCGATAGTTGTAATGCGAGACTGAAAAGGATTATAGATGGCAGCCAAATCCCTCAGTTCTATTTAAATCTGGAAGGTTTTGTGGAATTTTGGAATAATGCTTGTGAGAGGTTGACTGGTTTAAGTGAAGATAATATTATAGGGCGTAAAGATTCAGGATATGCCTTTTATAAAAAAAGAGAAAAAACTCTTTCTGAGTGTATGTTAAGTGATGATGCTATTGATAGGGTTAGCGAAAAGTATGAAAAATTTAATGTGTATAATAATGGTGATTGTGTTGAGGCTGAGAAATTTTTTCCTGATTTTGGTGAGACTGGTAAATACTTCCGGTTTATTGCAACAAAAATCACAAACAACCACGGTCAGGTTGAAGGGGTCTTGGAAACTATTCTGGATTTGACTGATGAAAAAAATCTTCAACAGGAATATGAAAAAACAATTTCTCAACTTAATGAAACTATTTCTCTTAAGCAGTTATCCCTTGCGATTGCCGCAGAAAAAAGCGATACTGACACTGGCGACCATACTGTAAGGGTTGGGAGTTACTCAAAGGCTCTTGCTTCTTTATATGGTATGGATGAAAAATTTTCTAATATGATTGGCCAAGCTGCGCGATTGCATGATATAGGTAAAATCCAGGTACCTAAGCAAATTTTGAATAAGGAAGGGAAACTTACTTCTGATGAATTTGAAATAATTAAAGGACACTCACTTAGTGGCTCGGCGATGATTGTTGGCAATAGTTCTCATGATATTATGGCCAGGCGCATTACGCTGTATCATCATGAGCGTGTTGATGGCAAAGGATATCCTGATGGATTGAAAGACATGGAAATTCCTATTGAAGCAAGGATTGCTGCAATTGCTGATTGTTATGATGCTCTTACTACTAAAAGGCCTTATAGGGACGCTTTAACTGATGAAAAAGCTCTTGATATAATGCAGAATGAAACAGGCCACTTTGATGATTCTTTGCTTGAAAAGTTTGTCAAACATAAGCACATTTTTAGCGACATCAGAAAAAATGATAAAGAAACAGGTAAGTATTGCAATTCTTTAAAGACCTTTGTAGTCGAGGATGATCCATACATTTTAGAGTCTCTTGAGGATTATATGACTATGAGAGGAGATTCAGAAGTTCGCGGGGCAGTAGACCTTAACCAGGCTTATAAGGTTCTTGATGGTTTTACACCTGACCTTGCTATAATTGATATAAACCTTCCTGATGGCAAGGGGGATCAGCTCGTGCCATATATGAAAGCAAAAAATCCATTCACGTATCTCATTTGCTCGACAGGAATGGGTTATACTCCTGAGCTCATAGATAAATTTGACAGAAAATTTCAAAAACCCTATAAACTCCAAAGAATAGGGGAAATGATTGATATTCTGAAAAAAGTAAGATTATATAGTTGTTAATAATGAAATGTCTGATTTACAATCAGAAAGATTTTTAAATGGTTATTTTTTTTGAGAGAGGATGTTAAAAAGGTTATTAGGAATCATTATTTTGTTTGTCTTAAGTTTTACTATCCTGAATAGCGTTTTTGCAAATGAAGGAGAAATGACTCTTTTAGCGATAACAAATGAAAACGGCACGCTTGAGGGAAGTACTGCTGATCTTCATTTAAGGATTGCACCAGGTTCTGGACATGTTTATATGGATACTTTTCCCTTGACAAAGCTAGATACTCAAATATCTATAAGATTTGCAAAGGAGATTGCATGCGATTACCTTGATGATATAGATTGCAGCCGGTCTGACTTTTTTTATACAATCCGCTCAGATTCAGTTATAATCGGTGGGCCTAGTGCCGGCTCAGCTTTGACTGTTTTGACTGTTTCTACATTGAAAGGATGGGACATTGATGAAAAGACAACAATTACAGGAACAATTAATCCAGGAGGTTTCATCGGTCGTGTAGGCGGTGTTGCAGAAAAAATTGAGGCTGCCGGAAAAGCAGATATACAAAAAGTTCTTGTCCCGAAAGGCGCTATGAACACAAATCTTTCCTACAACGATTCTGTTTTGCCTGCGGGCTCAAATGAAACAAAACAAAAAAGCGCTTCAATTGAAGAGGTTGCGCAAAATACAGGGATAGAACTTGTGCAGGTTACAAGCCTTGACCAAGTTATTTATGAATTTAGCGGGCAAAAGCCTAAACGGAAAAATATAACTCTGGATGCAGAAGAGTCATATTCCAGCTTTATGAGAAATATTAGTGTTGGGTTATGTAAAAGGACAGAAAAGTTATTTAATGAAACTGAAAAGACGAATTCTTCTCTTTATGATTCAGCTTTGAATCTTTCGAAAAGAGCAAACCCTTCATTTGAGGCAGGTGCATACTATTCTTCTGCAAGCTTTTGCTTTGGAGCTAATATAAATCTTGCTTATCTTTATTACTTGCAAAAGAACATGAGTGAAATTAAGATAAGGGCTCAGATGGAAGATATAAGCCGAGAGATAGATGCATTAGCTGATAAGGTTTCACTTTCTTCAAAAAAAACAATCAATGATTTGCAAACCTTTATGGTTGTTAAAGAAAGGCTTACTGAAGCTAATCAGTATCTTGAGAAAGCTGCTGATTCACTAGAAAAAAACAATACTAAGAATGCTATTTATAATCTGGCTTATGGACGTGAAAGGGCTAAAAGCGCTGAGTTCTGGGCAAGATTTTTAAAAAGGCCGGGGAAAGTTTTTGATATAAATCCTGAAACCCTTAAGCGTTCATGCATACAAAAGCTTTCAGAAGCTGAAGAGCGTTACCAGTATGCTAATCTGCATCTTCCGGGTGGGTTAAAAGACACACGCAATGAACTTGACATGGCTTATCAGGATAAAGCAAATGAAGATTATGCTCTTTGTTTGTTTAAGGCCAGCAAAGCAAAAGCAGAGGCTGACCTTTTGCTGGGGTCGCTCGGCCTGACTGAAAATACTGCGCAGGATTATATTAATATAAAGCTTCAGGCTATTGAAGAGATTATAAAAAGGCAGCAGGGAAAAAATATTTTTCCTATTCTTGGTTATAGTTATTATGAGTATGCAAAAAGCTTAAAGGATACTGACCAGTATTCATCTCTTTTATATGCTGAATATGCTATAGAGTTAAGCAAACTGGATATATATTTTCAGGGCGTTGATAAGAAAACTATCAGCGCACGATATATTGATTATGAGGTTATGTTTTATTTTCTGGTAGGCTCTTTATTTGGAGTACTTTTAACAATAGCTTTTTATCCATTGCTTAAATCTAAAAAAGGGAAAAAAGGCGATTGTATCAGTATCAATCTGAGAAAACATCGATAAATTAAAAACCCTTGCAGATGCACTCCGAAAAGTGCATCTGCGCGGGAAAAAGAGGTGATTGTGATTTCTTGTTCTTACTATATAGTACACAAAGGTAATATTTAAATTTTTCTATTTATTAAGCATTGTGAAGTGGTAACAAATTTTTCATTTGTTTTTTATATAACCTCTTCAAATAACAAAACATGAAGTCCAAACTGCTGGGTAAAAAATGTAGCTTAAGGCAGATTTTACTATTAGTTGTAGTTTTACTTTTTCTTTCCGCTCTGCTTTTGATGGCGTATACTCTTACTTTTGGAACAACTACGCTAGTGAAAAACTTATCAGATGCAACTCAATCTGAAAACACTATGAAAGAAAAATATGATAATGGAATCTTTAGTGTTGAGGATATAAAATATTTTGAAAGGGAGCTTGCCCAAGCCGGTATTAGTGGTCAACTTAATATCTCTAACACAAACGCCTCCTTGTGCAAAAGAGATTCAGAGTATTTAATTTTAGAGCTTTTGTTTAATGAAAAGGATATGCCTGTCAAATGCGATATTATGCTTGATAAGGTTTTGGTAAAAAATATCAAGACGGATGAGCTTTTCAGACTGACTGAATCAAGCATCAATGAGACATTGCTTCCTGTTAATCTTGGAAAAACAAATCCTTCTAAAAGTCATATAGTGCGAGTATGTTGTGATAGCTTCTGTTATGAAAGAGAGATTAAGCCAGTATGTGGCCAGTAGAAAAAATATTTAAAGGATTGGGATTTTAAAGTATTAAAATTTTGTATACAACGAAACAAAAAAGGTGTTTATAATTACTAAGTCTAAGAATAATAAATCCGGAAATAAAGTAGTTTGGATATTTGTAGGGTTATTGCTGGCAGGTTTGTTTGTGCTTATTTTTTTGGGTTTTATGTCTGCCATATTTTTTGCAGGTTCACACTCAGGTGATGTGAATCTGGGCTCAGGGAATGTTGCAGTAATAGATGTTTCAGGGATTATAAGAGCTGAATCATCAAACTCTTTTATGTCTCAGGAGGCGACAGCAGATAAAATAAAAAAGTATGTTAACAAGGCTGCCGAGGATAAATCAGTTGAAGCAATCCTTTTCAGAATAAACTCGGGCGGTGGAAGTCCTGTTGCTACAGACGAGATTGCATCTGCTATAAAGAAGGCTAATAAGACTACTGTTGCGGTCATAAGAGAGACGGGCGCTAGCGGGGCATATTGGATTGCTTCTGCTTGTGATGTGGTATTTGCTAACGAGATGTCCATTGTAGGTAGTATAGGTGTTACTTCAGCTACGATAGGGTTTGGTGAGTTTTTACAAGAGCATAACATCACTTACAGAAAATTAGTTTCAGGTAAGTATAAGGACATAGGAACCCCTCTGCGCGAGATGACTCCCCATGAAAAGTCTCTCTTTAAGAAAAGGCTTGAGGTAATTCATGACATTTTTGTTAAAGCAGTTGCTGAAAATAGGAACCTTTCTGAGGAGAGTGTTGAAAAGCTTGCAACCGGACTATTCTGGACAGGATTGAGAGCCAAGGAGCTTGGTTTAGTTGATAAATTTGGTGGTGTTGAGCAAGCAATCGAATATATCGAAGAAAAAAATGATATTAATGCTAAAAAGGTTAAATACACTACTCAACCATCCTTTTTGGATCTTATGCTGGGTGTTGTTCAAAAGCATGGCTTCAATATGGGCCAGGGCATTGGCTCAGCTCTTATTGATTCTTCGCATGAAAGCCAAATAAAGCTTCTTGTTTAATTTTTAGTAAAATGCGCTCAAAGAAACAATTTATGGAACTTGTTGAAAAAAAGATTCGCAATACTATCAGGAAAAACAAGCTTTTCAAAAAAAAAGATAAGCTGGCTATTGCGTTAAGCGGTGGAAAGGACAGTATGTCTTGTCTTTATATATTGTCTAAGCTTGGTTATAATCCTGTAGCGATAATGGCTGACCATGGTATAGGTAAATACGCTCAAATTAATTATGAGAATGCTAAAAATCTTTGTGAAAGCCTGAAAATTGAGTTAAAAGTGTTTTCGTTTAAGGATGAATTCGGAAAATCATTAAAATCAACAGAAAAAATAATATCCGGTAAAGGTTATAATTATTCTTATTGCATGATTTGTGGTATTCTAAAAAGGTATCTTTTAAATAAAGCTTCAAGAGAAATGGGTATTGATGTGTTAATTACCGGCCATAATCTTGATGATGAAGCTCAGGCTTTTGTTATGAATGTTTTTAGAAATGATTTCAAGTTGGCTGCAAGGCAAGGTCCTGCTCCGGGTCTTGTTAGCAATACTGGATTTGTTAAGCGGGTGAAACCTTTGTTTTTTTTAGCTGAAAGCGATTTAAAAACTTATTCAGAATATGCTGGGCTTTGTGTAACTGATCTTAAATGTCCCTATGCTACATCTTCTTATAGACATGATTTTAAGGGCATGTTAAATGATTTTGAAAAGCGAAATCCTTCTGTAAAATATAATATTGCGCATTTTCAGCAAATGATGAAAAGTTATATGGATTTTTCGAAAATAAAAAATATTGGTAATTGTGAGTTATGCGGTGAGCCATCTTCCAGGAAAATATGCAAGGCTTGTGAGATTGTCGGACTTTTGCAAAAGTAAAATCTGCTTGTTTAGGTATTTACTAAAATTGTGGTTCTGAATTTTATCTGGCCTTGCAGTCAATAAACCCAAAATTTATGTTATTGAAAATCTCGTGAGAGAGTCTATCGAAAACTTAACAGTTTTCTCGGACCCTGATTATTCCATTATGTATCTAAAATTAAAAATTAGTGGAATAATCAGATTTGAATAGGGGTAAAATAACAAAAATCCTTTGGATTTTTGGAACATCCAGAGCTATGCTCTGGATTGTACCCTTGTTCCATACTCACTATCGTTCGTGGCTTAAAATACATTTTAATTTTAGGTTGGGGATAACAAAAATTCATCGAATTTTTGGAGCAAATGGAAACATTACTTTGTAGCCGTTTTGCGTCGATTTTTTGTTATCTTAAAATACACACTACTAGTTAGGGCATATATAAATTAATAAAATATAGATTGATAAAAGAAAAAATATCCCTTTATGTAAGGGCTGCGACACTTGTCTCTTTAGTGATGTTCCTTTGGTGCTTTTCATCATTTAAAACATTAACTACAAGCTTTTTGTAATCCTGGGCTCCTCTGCTGCTTTTGGCATATTTGAATATTGACATATGTCTTTCAGGAGCTTCTTTGAGCTTTGAATTAATTCTTATCGGTTCAGAGATGATATCGTAGTAGATGTTGTTCATGATTTCAAGAGTCTTTTTGCATACTCTGTTTCTTTTATCATAAAGGGTTGGAACTATCTTACTAGTTTTAACATTAAGCTCAAACTTTTTGTTTATCTTCTCTATCATCTTAAGAGTATTGCTTGTTCCCCTTAATCCTAAAACATCAGTTGATGTAGGTATTATTGCCTCATCACTAGCAGACACTGCAAGATTGCTAAATGAGCCTATCATTGGAGAACAGTCTAGTATCACAAAATCATAATTTTCAATGGATCTTAGCTTTTTTGCAAATTCTTCTATTTTTTGTTCATCTTTAGCAATGTTAGTTTCTAGCTGTGAAAGATTCTCCTTGGAGCCTAAAAGATCCAGATTCTTGCCCATATTTGTGACAGTTTCTTTAAGTTCTATATCTTCAGTTAGGAAATCATACAAATCATAAGAGCTTTTTGACTGAAGACTGAATGTTGCATTGCCTTGCGGGTCCAAGTCAACAAGTAAAACTTTCTTCCCATTTCTTGATAATCCAGCTGCTAAATTGACAGCTGTTGTTGTTTTCCCTACTCCGCCTTTTTGGTTAATTACACAAATTTTTCTCATTTTACCACTCTGTATTGTTTACTTTTTCTTCTTTTTAGTCTTCATCTTTTTTGTAATTCCTATTTTTTCGCCACAATTATTACAATTGAAAACATAGGCAGGAACCCCCTGGAAGGTTCTTCTTTTATACTCAATAGCATCTTCATCACTATGACCACAATGCGGGCATGTATATGAAACTTCAAGAACTATTTTTTTTTCATGTTCGGTTTTATCTTCGCTATATCCACATTCCGGGCAAACATATTCTTTTGCTCTTCTCTTAATTTTACCTTTCTCTACTGGCTTGCCCATGGTATTTTTTTTGCATTCCGGGCACTGAACTCTATATGCCCATGCTTTGACTTTTCCATTATTTTCTAAAGTTCTGTTTGTAAAATACACTAACTCTTCCATTGATTCTGGATGTCTTATCCCCATTTTTATTCCTCTTTATTATATGATATTTAATTCAATAGTAGTGATTACTTTTCAAACAATCACTCCTATTAAAAACTTTCGGATGTGTTCTAAAGGTGATTCTATCTCATTAAACTTTTATTCATTTTTTAGGTACGACAAAACTTTATAAATAATTATATAACAAATTTATAAAGAATTTACATTTGGTGGTTTATACTTAAAGTAAAGGGGGTAGTGTCAAGAAGCATTTGTAAATTTTTGCTTGACATACTCTTGAATAGGGGTTAAAAAATAAGCTATTTTATTAGCTTTATTATAAAAAAAGGGGTTTAAATGAGTAGTACAGACGAACAATCCAGTGCTTCAGCATCTGTTTCTAACCAGTATAAGTATGTGCAGCAGGGCATTGATTATCTGAAGAAATCTATAGACAACCCCAACAAATCACCTGATGAAAAACTTAAGGAAATCGAGAAAGCTGATTTAGGTTCTTTAGTCTCCTGGCTTGGCCAGAAAAGTGATGAACTTGCCCAGTGGGAAAAAACCCTTTCTTCTAAGGAAAAGGATTTGGTGACACGTGAAGAGAAAATTAAGTCGGTTCATGATGATGCCAAAGGCAAAGAGAAAGAATCCACACAAATGCTTGAAAGGCTTAGAGATGAAGAAGAAGCGATTATTGCAAAAGTCCATGAGTTAGAAGAGAAAAAAAAAGATATGGATAAGAATATCGCGGCTTTAAGGAAAGAAGAGATAGCAAACATGCAGAACCTGAAAGCTGTTGAGCAGGATAAGGCTGAGCTATCCAAAAGAGAGGAATCTATAAATGAACGGGTTGAAGAGCTTCTTGAAAAGACACATGAATTTGAAAGGGAAAAGAAAGCTCTTGAAGCTAAAAAAAATGAGCTTGCTGAATATGAAAGAAAAATAAGTGAGGATGCGCGTGATCTTAAACAAAGAGAAGAGTCAGTGGATAAAAAGGAAAGTAAGCTCGCAAAAAAGCAAAACGAAATTAGAAAAACAGAGGAAGAATTGCAAAAAAAGCTTGAGGATTCTATATTATTAAGGAGACACTTGGAGAATATTAAGAATAAATTATCTTCTGAATTAGAAAAGATTCAGGAAAATGAAAAAATATCAACTGATACTGAGAATAAATTGCTTGAGCTTGCAGATGAGATTGAGTCTAAAAAGAAGGAATTAAAAGATAATCTG
>JBNJGV010000051.1:0-8786 GCA_051819785.1 Nanobdellota archaeon
ATTTGTAGCTTCATTAGAAAATGTTAAACAAAGGATTTCTTCAGGATCATACTGCTTAGTCTCATTAACCAGATGATTGATCTTTTCAACCATAGTAAAGGATTTACCTGTCCCTGCCCCTGCCAATATTACGCAAGGACCCTCTGTTTTCTCCACAGCTTTTATTTGGCTTTCATTTAAAGACATTTTATAATAAAGGAACCTGTCTGCTTCTTTAAAAACTTAATGGCCAATTTTTGGATTTTAAAGCCTGTGGGATAAAAATGAGGTAAATTTAACCACTACTGCCTCCTTAGAATGCATATTTTATAAGTAGTCAATAATAGTCTGATCCTTTTCCTTACCAATATACCTAACAAACTTCTGCCTAATCTTACCATCCTCCCTAATACACCTAACAACTCAATTACAAATACAAAAGATTGGGAGAAAAATCCTTATTACTGCCCATTCTTAAGCACTTTTCCACCATTTACAGTCAACTTAAGGTATTTTGATCTGCCATGCCTCATCTGCTCAATAAAACCCATTTTTTCCAACTCATTTGACCAATATAAAACAGTTTTACGGGAAATGTCACACTTTTTCCCCAACTGAGTGCAATTCAAGGGAACATCGCTAGCATAAAGACAGCGTAGTAACTCAATTTTACGGGGGTCCAGGTTTTCTTTGTTATCCAGTGTTATCAAGAAACATTCGTTCCTGAAATACTCAATCTCCATATCAGTAAAGACATTTGGAACAGAATAGACAATTATAGAACCCGTGGTCCTTATCAGATCATTTATCTTGTAGACCATCCTCATTACTCCAGAAAAATCAGAGAAACACCTTAAAAAATCAAACCTGTCAAAATATATAATGGCTTTTTTTGAATCAACAATTTTTTTGATATGTTCATAAATATCTTCAAGAGGATTATCAGATGCATTTATTTTAACGATATTTGGAAATGAGAACCGATCATGATCAGGATTTCTTGAAAAAGAGAATACATCAAAAGTTGTAATGGCATCCAATGCCTGGCAGACGCTTGTTTTTTGCTCATCAAGATGCATATAGCAATGCCCGGGAACAAATGAATCTATAACCTCGTTGTAATTAGTGACATCATGGCCATATATCAAATAACCAAATGATTCGGCCATGCCTATCTTTTTTGCTGTAATATTAAAAGAATATTTTTTCCCATTAACATCCTTTAAGGATACAAGCCTGCTGTTCTGCATAGATTTAGTTTCTTTGAGCAAAGAAACAAATTCAGAGTATTCCTTTGGAAATTCATCTGAAAATATATTTTTCCCATCAATCTTATTTTCAAAGGGAAATTGACTCACATTGCTTTGTATGACCCAACCTGCATGATCAATTGTTATTGCAAACATTTCAGAATTATCAATCACTGCCTGCAATTGCTTCCTTGAAAGTTCAGCATACTGAAACAGTGAGCGGAACTTTTTTTCTTTATTTTCAAGTTCCCTTTCATATTTTTTCCTCTCAGAAACATCATAAATAAGGCATATCCCAATCTCATTGCCTTGAAAACAAGTCCTTTTGATTGTCAATTCAACAGGCAAACGACCTTTAGATGTAATGATTTCTGATTCAATATGATATTTATTGCTTTTTAAAGAGTCCCTTATATGTTTGGGATTATCAAAATGCTGGCTAAAGGGAACACTCCATGCATTATCAAAAAGTTCCAGATAAGTCTTGTTGCAATCAATAACTTTGAAATCAACTGGATTAAAAAAGACAAACGGATAGGTGAACGAATCTAGGGCAAACCTAAATTGATTCAGTTTATACTGGTTTTTTGCCAAATCTTTATAATAATTCTTCCTTAATGATGAACTTCCAAGCCCTATAATTCTTTTAAGATCATTTGATGCCATCATGAAAAACTCTTCTTAATTATAGCAATAACCTGTTGCTTTGTGATTTCTAAAGGATTAGTGATCATGCATGGATCATTCAGAGAATCAGCAGCAATCCTTTCTAATGTCCCCTCATCAAGGTTTAGTTGAGCCATTGATAAGGGGTTAAATCCTACAGCTTCAAACAGCGAATCAATCTGGGAGATGATGTTTTCAATATCATTTGAGGTGCCAAGTGCAATTGCAAGATCATCAAAACCACTACCATTTTTGTAATTAAACCTCAAAACTTCCTTTAGCAAACAAGAATTAAGAAGACCATGAATCTCATCAGTATATCCACCAAGGCTATGGGAGATTGCATGAAGAAGTCCAAGACTCGCATTTGAGAATGCAAAACCCGCAACCAGCGTCGCATAAAGCACATTTTCACGATAATCGAGATTTTGCGGGTCACTGATGCACTTTGGCAAGAATTTTTTTACAACAGATATAGCCTCTTTTGAATGCAATCTTGTTAATCTTGATGAACCGGTTGATAAAAGAGACTCTATCCCATGGGATAATGTATCAAGACCAGTAAATAATGTGTTTTCAATATCAAGAGTCATAAGATAATCCGGGTCCACCAGGCTTACATCACTTACCAGCATCTTGCTTACTATAGCATACTTGACCTTTTTTTCTGAGTCCCTGATTATTGCGAACTGGCTCACATCAGCAGCCGATCCTGCGGTTGTCGGCATTGATATCAACGGAGGGGAAGGGTGCTCAATCTTATCGACACCCTTGTAATCAAAAATAGAGCCTGGATTACTCACCATGATACCTATTGCCTTGCTGCAATCAATAACACTTCCCCCACCCAATGCCACAATACCATCGCAACAAGAATTCTCGAAAGTCTTTACACCATCAATAACATTTTTTTCAGTAGGATTCACCCTTACATCGCTAAATATCTGATAAGCAATACCCGAAGAGGATAAAATACCTTTCAGCTCACCAAGCCAGCCTGCATTGATAATCCCTTCATCTGTGACAATCAATGGTTTGTTTAAGCCGATATTTATTATATATTGGCTAGCCATATGACGTGAATCCTGACCAAACACTATCTCTGGGGTAAGATATTTTCTAAGCATATCTTAAGAAAAAATGACATTTATTTAAGGATTACGAAAGATTATTTTCAAATAAATAAGTCAAAAAATCAAGCCTTTGATATATGTAGGAAAACCAAAAACTGAGAATTCTTAATCCTGCAGGGCTCAAAAGACCATAAGTTACATAAGTACACAACTAGTATACATAATTGTTACAAATAATTAAATAAAGAATTTTCCAGGTAAACAACTAACGAAATAGGAGGTGATAATGTTGACAGGACAAATACACAACGCACTAAAAACAATTATAGAAAAAGTATCAAGCGGGAATGAAATCATTGCAACAACAACAAAAACAAAACTAGTACTTAAGGGGATAGATCCTGATAAGTATGACCCAAATTCAGAAGACGACCCACAAGTGATGGAAAAAGTTAAACAGGTTGCAAATGAATTCAATGTACAAATATAGAGGTGATAAATAATGGCAATTAAATATTCAATAGCAGAAAGTATGGACGAAGTTAAGGTTGCTGAAAAGATTCAACATGATTGTCAGGAGATAAATCCTACACTGGTTGTTTTCTTCAGCGGATCTAAACACAATATAGATCAAATAGGAAACGAGATAAAAAGCAGACTGGATACAAAAGTTATAGGATGCACTACCTCAGGTGAGTTGGCAAGCGGATTCATGCTTAATGACTCAGTAGTAGCTATGGCATTCAATGAAGAAACCGTAAGCAATGTATCAATTAACAGCATAGACACAAATTCAATAAGCACATCAAAAGTCCTTGAAAAAGTAAAAAATGACCTTGGAACAGATAGCCAGCAGCTTGATACAAGCAAATATGTAGGACTTATAATGATTGATGGTATGAGCGGAAAAGAAGAGACCGTTATGGATGCTATAGGACCCCATTTCCTTATACCGGTTGTCGGAGGAAGTGCAGGAGATGATCTTAAATTTGAGGCTACATACGTTTTTGATAACGAAAGCGCAAAGAACAAACACGCGGTTTTGGCAATACTTGAAGTTCCAAACGGATTTGATATAATAAAGACACAAAGCTTTGCAGAAACAGGCGCTAAGCTGACAACAACAAAGGTAGAAGAGCAGAACAGGAAAGTAATTGAGTTCAACAATAAACCTGCCCTTACCGCATATGCTGAAGCAATCAATAAAACCGAAGAAGAAGCAAAAGAAAGCTTCATGCATCATCCAATCGGATTGATGATAGGGGATGAACCATATGTGAGAAGTCCACAGAAGGCAGAAGGTAAGGATATGCACTTTTACTGCAATATCAAGGAAGGGACAGAACTTTCCGTACTTGAATCCAAAGATATTGTTGAATCAACAAGAGAAGTCATTGATGGGCTGAACAAGGACGAAATCAAAGGCATAATCAATTTCAATTGTATCCTAAGGACCCTTGAGCTTGATAAAAAAGAGCAGAAAAAAGATTATGCTGATTTGTTCAAAGACATACCAACTGTGGGTTTCAGTACGTATGGCGAGCAATTCGTAGGACATATCAACCAGACTTCAACAATGGTTGTTTTTAAATGAAATTATTTTCATTTTTTTATTCTAAAGGATTTTTCTTACCATAAAAAACATTATAACCGATAGGTCTTGTTTCTGAATGATCATATAATGGAACCAGATCCTGATACCTGATATTCAACCATTGCCTTTTAGGTTCAAAAGCCCTATTACCGCTAGGAGCCGAATATTCATTTTTGTTATAAGTTACTCTCAAAAGGGCAACATTTGAATCAACAAGAAATTTGTCCTCAAAATCAGGATTAATTTTAACCAGCTTATCGAGGTTGTTTTCATCCAGTTCAGTAAGTATATATTTAGACACGCTTGAGTTGGTTATTTTAGTAAGTGACCTGGATTCTTTGCTTCCGGCATATGTAGCAAAAGAGAGGCCTTTTTTTCTCAAGATATGGGAACCATTTGAAGCAGCAGTTCTTTTGCCACCGATAATATGGCTGAACCCATGATATTCAAAGAACTTATGAGTAAGATTACGCTCAAGATTCTCATCAAAATAACCATTCTCAGAGAATGATTCTGAAAGATAACCTAATTCCCCAGCAAGCTCTTCAACAGAGTTGACAAAATTTTTCACAACAGGAACCCTGTAATGAGTCATACCATATCTTGCTTAGAATGAGAACTATCCAATTGACTAACAAGCATAGCTAAATCTGTATTTTCAAGGTTCTCAAGAGTATTCTTAAAATTCTTTCCAACCGCCTGCTGATCCTTGTTAAAATTATTTACAAAATAAGAATCCATCAAAGTACTTCTTTCTTTTTTTAGATTTTCTTTATTAAGCCGATTTTCTTTTCTGAAGCGAAAATCCCATTTAAGTTTCTCAGTAAGGTTTTCTTTTGTAAGAAAAATCAAGCAAGAATTATGAAAATCAGCAGCAGATTCAGAAATCACATCTCCCGAAACATTAATTGGCCTGAGACTTTCAGGCTGCACAAATGGATAAGGCGCTTCTTTGTTTCTCTCTTTAAATTCATGATAACTATCAACTAAAACATAATCTGTAATAACAGAATCCATAAAGCCTTGTGCTTCTTTATATTTGCAATCTATCTCTCTTTCGCTAAAAACTTCTTCCCATTCAATCATACATGTCACAACCGTAAAATAACAAAAAAATAATGCAAAAATCAATACTATTAATGCATCTCTCGATACATTAAAGGATTTGAATAAAAAATATCCGGATTTATTTGAAATTCTAAATCTTTTGAAGCTCCCATTTTCCTCTTTCAACTAAATTCTTGATACCTTGATTATTAAAAGTTCTGTTTTTAAGTAATATTTCTCTATTTTTAATTGTTTTTACAATTTTCATTTAAATATATTCTATCAAAAACCTACCACCATCAGTGAAACACGGGGGAAAAATCAGATTTAATTCGTATTTAAATATAAGTTTAAATTTTGAAAAAAGTTTTTTAGAACTAAGAAATAATTCGAAAAATATTTATGTGTTAACTGTTATAATAACAGATAAAGTGTTACAATAACACTTAACAACAATGCTAAGAGAAATTCTGGGAATAGGAAAGCTTGAGAAAAGGCTTGAAAAACAGGGAAAGCAGTTGAAAAGACTGGAGAATGTTATGCATAAGTTTGAAGACAGGCTGGAAAAGATTGAAAACCCGCGAAATCCTAAAACTGTTGCAAAAGACATAAATGATATTCTTAAAGCCCTGAAAAAGCCAATGACTACAACAGATTTGGCAGAAAAACTTGATAAGCACAGGAGCTGGATTTCTTTGCTTCTTAATAGGCTGGAAAGAGAAGGGAAAGTTGTTGAGGCGAGGAGAAAGGGAAGAGAGATAGTTTATGCAAAAGTGTAGGGCTCGGGAAAATCAACTTAGTTCTGCCTTTTTTCTAAACCAATTGAATTCGATGGAATTAAATCCAAGATTATTAAAAGATTGAATAGTGTTTCTGTTTCTTAACCAATTTAAAATAATATAGTCAGTTCTCTTATCATCCTTTTGTTTTGCAATGTCAGCAAGTAAAATGTACTCACCTTGGCTAATTATTCTTACCCAAACATCATATTTTTCTCATCTCTTGCAAGCCTGTTAATGACTGTGGCTGGGACTTCTTTATGCTCAATGTAGTTAAACATCAAATCATTCCATATCCTTTCAATCTCCCTAAAAGACTTTCCCTGTGTTCATTTGGCGAGAAGGCGAAGGTCCACATGTATATTCATATGCTGCTTTGTTTCTTTGTGTTTTAGATTGCAGAATGCAAGCCTTTCTCCAAATTTTGGGTGGTCAAACTTAATATGTGTGAACCTGTCAAGGAATGCTTCACCAAATCTGTTAGTTTCGTTTACAGCTAGGACAAGCAGGGATTTAATTTCAGAGTCGTCAAGCCCTTTACTTAATTCAGCGATTAAAAGGTTGTCTTCACCAAACCTGGCATTTCCTATAAGCTTTTCAGCCTCGTCAATAAAGAGTATAACATTGGGATAGCTTTTTGCCATTTGGATAATACGATAAATCCCTTCTAAGGAGCCCATGCTGAATATGTCTGAAGCATTTATTTTAAGCAATGGAAAAGAGGCTTCACCTGCAAGGGCCCTTGCCATAAAGCTTTTACCCACGCCGCAACCTCCTGAAAACAGCAGCAGATTTGCCCTTTTCAATCCAAGCTGTCTGCATAGTTTCCGGTTTTTGTAGACATTCAATATTCTTCTCAGCTTCTCAACTTCCCTTTCCTTGCCGATTACATCCTGCAGACTTTCATCAACGCTGTTTTCAATCTCCAAGCCATAAAGCTGTGTGGGACGGAATCCATTTTCCACTTATTAACATCCATTTCAATCTTATAATGATCAGAATTGGTCATTGTCTCAATATATACCTTTTTACCCAGTTTGAACAGAGCTCTCTTCATGCCTACACCAAATTGTCCTATGGAAAAATCAATTAAATTATCTTTTGTTGCTCTTCCAAAACGAAAGGCATAGTTCTGTCCAATATTTCTAGGAATCCCCCCACAATTATCTTCTATAACAAATTCTCTTTCTGTGAAATTTATGCGCACTTGACTTTTTTCTAAAGGTTGATTAACTCTTAATGCCCCATCAATTGAATTATCTATTAAATCTGGAATGACTCTTATCAATTCAATGTCACGGGTTAATATCTCAATAAAGAATTCTTTTGTAGGAGCAGCTCGGACATAGTTTTTTTCATCCATATTCTTGGATAGTTCTTCCATTATAAAAATTAATTTATATATTAAAGAAGGATATGTTAATCACAAAAGATTTAGGATAAATAAACAACATATTTATCCTTCATCAACCATAAAAAAAACCCTCACAAAACTCAAACCAACTTATCAAACAATTCACCCTCAACAACATTTCATATTCTATTAATGTTCAGAAATCAATTAAACATTTATTCTACTTCCTCATACATATCCTGCAAAGTGTCTTGGTGGTTCCAGCCTTCATTTGCCTGACCAATAATTTTAGTTATACTTGCATCATACTTTTCCTTCAAAGAAGGCTCTTTTTTCAATATTTCAATAATCATACCAAAAACTCTTTCTATTGCTGAATAGAAATTCTCCTGAAACCGCCAGTCCGTTTCTTCTAACTTATAAGCCCTTTTAATGTAATAGATATATAGATCAATCAACTTTGAGTTATCTGGTTTAGACCTTTTAAAATCATACAGAGCTTGTCTAGCATCCTTTAGGCTCATCAATTCATAGCATGAAAATGCTTCATCAATTTTGTCACAAGCAAGCCTAAAAAATTTATTGTAATCACTAGACAATCTTGTTTTCAAAAATGCCTCATTACTTTTATTTAATTTAGATAATTCAACCAGTAATTCTACAAGCTTTTCCTTATCCAAATTTTCAAAATAAGTTTTTCTCATTTTTTAACTTTCATTATTTTTAGTGGTAGTTTTAGTAGTATTTTTGGTGGCAGTAGTAGTCGAAAAAGGTTTTTGGTAGTAGTAAAAATTCCTTTATATTATCTCTTCTTTTTTCATATATTATATCCAAATTCTCCATATTCTTCTTAATCTCCTTATCAAGTTTTTGCTTTATAAAGGGCTTTTATTTGTTGTTTGTTGAGTGACATCTTGTTAGTATAGATAGGCATTCTACCGTTTTATAAAACTTTCTTGTTCTAATCTTCTGCAATTTTTTGTAAAAAATTAAACTATCACTAGCGAAAAGCTTAAATTCTCTTAAGGTTATAAACCCTGTATG
>JBNJGV010000052.1:0-8575 GCA_051819785.1 Nanobdellota archaeon
CCCAAACGCAAGACATTTACAATCTAAGCACAATCTATAAATTTACTTTCAATTCCACTTCACAAATAGGAGATTTTAGTGTTCACTGGTGGGCAAACAATTCAATCGGTAAATCCAGAGAAGATTATGATTCTTTTACAACCTACGAGCTTAACTCCCCGTTTATTAGTTTAATTAGTCCAACACCTGGTGAAAATTACAACACAAGCCAAAAGGTGAATTTAACTGCGAGCGCTACAGATGATACACAAATTAAATCAGTTGAAGCTGATATTTTGCTTCCTGATGAATCAACAACTTCTGTAAGCTTAAGCAATGTTGAAGGGGACAATTACTTTAATTATCTTACTGAAACCTCTCAGTTTGGAATTTATAATATAACATTTATTGCTAATGACACATCAGACAATCAGGATTTTGTAAGTTCCTGGATTAATGTAAGTTATGTTACCCAGTCAGCTAAATTTTGTGATTTCTCTCCTTGTATTGTCGGTTCTAATTTAATAGAATCCCGTGACAACATTGGCTCAGTTAATGAGCCCAACCAGCCAAATACAATAGACTCCTGCGCAGACGGAACCTCTGGAAGTTATGCTTCAGACGAATCTCTTGAAAACATTACAATGCGTTCTCTTAATGGCTCTACCTTCAGGGGTGGCGATACTGTTGAAGTAAATATAACCGCTTATTGCTATGATAGTTCAAGCGATAACATAAATTTTATTTATGCAAATGACTCTTCTTCGCTTGATTGGAGTGTTGCAGCTTATGAAAATCCTTGTCCGACTTCAGGCTTTTACACGAGCACAAGGACATTTGTTCTAGACAATAACACAGGCATCCATGCCTTTAGGGGAAGTATCCAATACCAGGGAAGTACAACTACCACCTGCGGCTCAGGTGATTATGACGATAATGATGATTTTGAGTTTTATGTTGACAAACCAAGAGAGAAAAATCCGCCTTCTGTAAATATAAATTCGCCTCTTGAGATGACTTATTTAATCAATAGCACTATTTTGATTTCAGCGGATATAACTGATCAGACAGAAGTAAAAAAAGTATATGCAAATGTAACCTGGCAGGGAGGGCACCAACAAATTTCCTTGACAGAACAGGGGGATACTTTTGTAGCTTATTTTAATAATACTTCAACAAAGGGAATATATAATGTAACATTTTATGCAAATGATACTTTTAATAATGTTAACAATACTGAATGGGTGGGGTTTAATATAAATAAGTCGCCTTATCATGTATTCCACGGCAACTCTTCTGCTTCTATCAAGATTGGTTCTGGGCAAGAGGTACTTTTTGATTATGGGGTTTCTTCTGTAAGCAATATATATTTTGCAGATGCTGATTCAGATTTTTTATTTGAAGATTTGCAGGCGATAGGAAGAAAAAAAGATGGAACTGTTTCATCACAAGATTTCGTTGAACTGGATTCTCTTTTAGAAATGGGAGAACATTATTCGGGGTTTAGGCACCTATGGGCGTCTGATAACTCAACTCCAAAAAAGACAACCAGTTTTAATGTTTATGGCAATGTTATAAATAATGTTCCGTATATAAATAGTACAAATTCTGAAACCTTTATTACCGGAGCGCTTTGGGATACTAGTGATTCTTCTGATGATGAGTTTGATTCAGGTGAGGCTGAAGATTTAGTCTTTGTAACAAAATATAATGAAAATACTACTGGTAAGTTTGGTATCTATGGCTTTGAAGCAAGAATTCCTGGAACACTTGATGAGTATACAGGAACAACTGATAAAATTGAGCTTTTTAATGAAATCTGAGAAGATATTCCTTATTTTCTTTTAGCCATTTTATTTTTTCTTTATAATTCGGTATTGCTTTTTTTACAAGTGTCCAGAAATTTTTGGAGTGGTTTTGCTCAATCAAATGCGCAAGCTCATGTATGCATACATATTTGATGACTTCTTCTGGCGCAAAAAGGAAAGCGGAATTGAGGTTTATGTTTTTGTTTTGAGAGCAACTCCCCCATTTAGAATTTAATCTTTTAAGGTTTACATTATTAATCTGCTTTCCAAAATATTTTTCATTAAGCTCTCTAACAAGCCTTTCAATTTTTTCATGGAAAACCTTTGAAAGGCACCTGTTTAAAAGAACAGAAATGTGTTTTTGTTTTTCCTCTTCGTTAAGGCTTGAAGAAAGAGTAATTTTAATAGTGTTGTTTTCGATTTTTACAGAGCTTGAGTTTTTGTCTTTGTAAAAAATCCTTATTGTGCATTTTTTATCCAGAAGGCAAATCTCTTGGCCGTCTTTAATTTTTTCTTTTTGTTTGTTTTCAAGATGCTTAGAATTTAGCATTTTTTCTTTAGCCCATAATTTAAGTTTCTTGATTTGTTTTGTCTTTTCTCTTTTATCAAGAAACTCAGGAAGCCTTATGTTGTCGTTTTTCCTGATAGATACAGTTATATCCTATCTTTTTTCAGAAAATATATGCACTGGAAAAACTTTGTTGTTTACATATAGCGAGTCCTTTTTCAAGAGCATCTTATTTTTTCTTATTTTTTCTTGTGTAAAAGATTAGTAGTATTGCTATTATGAATGCTCCTAGGGCAATTCCTGCATAAAGGGCGGTTGAAGACTTTACTATAAGTTCTTTTTGCAGATTCTTTTCTTTCAAAAGCATATTCTTTTGTCCACCATAACGCAGCTCCAGATTTATGTTTTCGTTCTCTTCAATATCTAAAGGACTAAGGTCTGCTTTTATTTTTAGTATTTCTGAATCCCCTGGCAGGATCTCAATAATCTTGTCAGTAGAAAGCCTTTGTTCTCTTTCGTTAAGCAAGAAATCGTTTATAAGTCCTGTAGCGTATGTGGTTTGTTTTCCTGTATTCTTTATTTTTATAACAAATCTTTTTATCGTCTTATCATAAAAAACCTTATCAATAGTTATGTTAGATTCGTCATTAACTTCTATAAAATCAACATTGCTGTTAATTACATTCAGGTTTTCCAGAGCGCTTTTATCTTCTCCGTAAAGAATGTTTGCTTTGAGGTTTGTCTTTTCTTCATCAAGCTCTATATCATAAGTCTGTGTAGAAATGCCTTCTCCTGGCACGAATATAACTTCTTGGTCGCCTACTGTTGCAACTGTTTCATTATTGCTGCTTAGCGTGTAAGAGCCTTTTATCATAACTGGCGTTTCTCCCTGGTTTTCAAGAGTTATAACCAGCTCTTGCGCAAGTGTATTATAAAATGCCTGATTTACAACCGGATTATAGTCTGGTGTTGGAAGCTCAATTATATCGAGAGTGTATTGCTTTTGATTTATGCCTTTTGCAAATTTTACCATTATTTTCATATCCGCCCTGTTCTTAAGCGCGGTCGCAAGATCCACTAGCTCATTTCCAATAAGCACCCCATGTTTTATGTTGCTTTCTTTCAGAAACTCCATTGTTATATCAGGGGTGTTTGTTGAACCTATGAATACAATAGGGTATTTATTTTCAAAGAATTGCGGTTCAATAAATTTGCCGTTTGTAAGTATAAATTGAGAGGTGTTTTTGTTTTTAAGAAATCTTTTTACAATTTCAACATTATTCTTATATTTGCTTCCTTCGTTTATTTTTTCGGGGTTGAACCTTGCGAGGTTTTCATTTACCTCTCTATCTACATATCCATATTGGATAACTTCTTCTGCCTTTTCTTCAAGAATTTCAACTGCAGTATTTATGTTAAACTGGTCTGCAAAAATAACATAATAGTTTTTTAGGCTTGCAAACGGCGCAATAGAAACCGCATTGTAAGCAAACCTGGAATCCATCACAATAAATTTTGTGAAGTTACTTTCACGCGCAAGCTCAAGATTAATGCTGTCTTCATAATTGAATTCTTCCACTTCAAACCCTTCTGCAGCGAGCTCTGCCCTGTAATTGCTGATAAATGGCTCACTTGATTCAATCAGCAAAAGGTTTTCTTTGCCTTTGTCAAGAGAGTCAAGGAGAATTTGCGCTCTTGATTCTTCAGTGGGGTAGTTTGCTTCAATATCATTAATTTTGGAGTAAATCATTCCTGAATAAACATCTTCCCAGTTTCTTGAATTGATGACTATCTGGTCTTGAGCGCTTACAGCGGATGCTAATAAAAAAAGCAAAACAAGCGCTGACAGAATAATCTTTTTTACCATTTTTCCCCTGGCTTTGGCAAGAAGTATTTTATATTTAAAACTTTCTGCTTTGCCTTTTTAATATATTAGTGTTCTTTTGGTCTTTGACCTATAACCGTTACTGAGGTTTTGATATTATCCAGAAGAAAAATGCAAGCCAATATAGTAGTTAGGCACTATTATGCACTAAACCAAAACAAGTCTTAATCAGTTGTGTCAAAAAAAGAAAAAGAAAAAAATAACTTTTTCAAAAGCTTATATGCTCATAAAAAAGAAGTATTCTTCACCACTTCCATCAGTTGGAACCATAACTTCATAGTTATTGCTTCCACCAAATCCTGTAGCTGCTGGGTTAACAACCTCTCCGCCGAAAGCAAAGTCTCCTTTAGCTGAAGGGGAATCACTATCTGTAGCAATGTATGCATTAAAGTTTGTGTTCAAAACAACATCATATGCATTAGTTACATCTGTGTCATATGAGTTACCTGAACTTGTGTATACATCCTCGACTTGGTCTACCCCGTCTGCAAAGTCCCATGCAGTATCGGCATCAGCATCAGAAGGTGTGGCTGCTTGCAGGCTTGTAAAGTCAAAGGTTTGATCAACTGTAGCATAAACTGCTGTTGCGTTTGTACTACCGAAGTCATACATTACCTCTGTTCCTGCACCCAAAAATAGATTTGCTGTAGTATTACCATAAAAACCTTGCCACCTGTCTGTGGTTGAGCTTCCTGTTAAATTAATCGCTGTTACATTTCCCTGGCCGGCTACATACGAACCACTTCCTGGGTCGCTGTATATGCCGGATTCTCCGGCGCTTACATCGGCCTGTTCTCTTGCTCCAATTGCAAAGCTTGCGCAAAGCAATACAAATGTTGCAACAAGCACTAACATTTTTCCTCTCATATTTTTCACCTCTATTATTTATCAATCAAAAGGACATATATTTAATACCTCAGTATACTCTTGCCCATACTAATATATAAATGTTTTGTTTTTATGAATTGCTCGTCCATTTTTTTTGCTAAGAAAAGAGATTTTTCTTAGTTTAAGACCTGATTTATAGAGAAATTTTGCTTTTTTAGAAAAATTTTTTATGGGTTGATAACTAGGGGGTTTTTAATTGTCAAGAAAATTAGAGCCAAGCTTTAGACTTTTTTAACCAAATGTTCTTTAAGAGCATATGGGCTTGAGAATAATTTGTGGGGCTTTTCTTTCAAAAGTTCTTCCAGGAATCCATAACCATATGTAACAGCAAAGGGCAGGGCTCGGGCTTTTTTAGCATACCTTATATCGCTTTTTGTATCTCCTATGTAAGGGGTAGGGTTACTCTTTAGGTTATTATGTATTGTTTCTGCCTTTTTATGGCAGTTACCGATTATTCTTTTGAATTGGTCGTAGATGCCCACCTTTTCGAGGTCTTCTTCGAGTCTATGTTGCGGATGCGCGCTTATAACTACTTTGTCAATATCATTGTCAATTGATTGAAGCATTTCTTTTACTCCTTGATAAAGCTTTACAGGATATTGGTAAGCAACCTTATCAAGTGCATGGATATATCTTTGGTTAAGTTCTTCGTCAGGGCCTTTCATCCCGAAATACCTGAACATTTCTACACATGAGCCCATTGCTTTTGCTTTTAAACCTTCTACGCTGATAGGGGTTTGTGTTCCTGGCATGTTCTTATATCCTTCATCTTTTAGAACTTCATAGTTTGCGAGAAATACCTGCTCAACATCATCCCAAAGAGTCCCGCTAACATCAAAAAGTAATCTATTGTATCTCATTTTAGCCCTTTATAACCCCTTGCGGTTCAAGCTCTACCACCTTGGTAGAAATTCCTGCATTATGCACTGTTTCAATTACATTCAAAACATTTTTGTAGGCTAAAGGCGCCTCTTCAGCTAATGATTTAGGGTGAGTTGCCTTACTAAATATTCCTTTTTCCAGTAATTGCTTTTGTATTTCGTCTCCTTTGAAGTTTTTAATTGCTTCATTTCTCGACATTGCTCTTCCGCTTCCATGGCAACTGCTTGCAAAAGACTTTTTTAGGGCTGTTTGTGTGCCCTTACAGATATACGATGGCGTTCCCATGCTTCCTGCAATTATAACTGGCTTTTCTGGATAAGATCTGGTGGCCCCTTTTCTGTGTATATACATTTCCTTTCCATTGATTTTTTCAAGCTTAACAATATTGTGCGCTATTCCATATACCGTGTGCATTTCCATCTCTTGCCAGGTTTTCCCAAATATCTTTTCAAAGGCTTCTCTTGCCCAATGTGTCATTACTAACCTGTTTGTAAAGGCATAATTTACAGCGCATTGCATTGCTTTAAAATATGCCTGTCCTTCTTTTGAATTAGCTGGCGCGCACGCTAATTGCCTGTCGGGAAGATTGATTCCATATTTTTGAACAGCTACTTCCTGCTCTTTAAGGTAATCGCTTGCAACCTGGTGTCCAAGTCCCCTGCTTCCGCAGTGCAGCATCAGCATTATCTGTCCTTCCTTTAATCCCCATTTGGCCGCCGTCTCTTCATCGAAAACCTTGCTTATTTTTTGTATCTCAAGAAAATGATTTCCTGCGCCTAATGTACCAAGTTGTTTAAGGCCCCTTTTTTTAGCCATATCTGAAACAAGGGAGGGGTCTGCATCCGGCATGCAGCCCTTTTCTTCGGTAGCCTCTATATCTTCTTTAATTCCATATCCATTCTCAATTGCCCAGTTCACCCCTCTTTTAAGGACTTCATCGAGTTGATTAGGCCTTAGCCTTAGTTTTCCCTTGGCCCCTACACCGACTGGAACTTTTTGGAAAAGCTCATCAATCAATTCTTTAAGCTTGGGCTCAAGCTCATCCATTGTAAGATTGGTCCTTATTGAGTTTATGCCGCAATTTATATCGAATCCACAGAGACCTGAAGAAATGACACCTTTTTCCTTATCAAATGCTGCGACACTTCCCATAGGAAGGCCATATCCCCAGTGCATGTCAGGAAGTCCGCATACTGGTTCAAGTATTCCTGGAAGGCATGCGACATTTGTCAGTTGTTCAACTGCCTCAGGTTCTATCTCTTCCATTACAGCGTCATTTGCAAAAATTTTGGAATCTACTTTTGCTCCTTCCCTTGCTTCTTTAGGCAAGAGCCATTCATTATCATTGAGTCTTTGGAGTTTGTCTTTCATTGTGTATCTGACAGAATGCTGAGATGTTTTTAAATCTAACTATTGATTTATATGGTTTTACATAAACTTTTCAAAAACTCAACAGAAATGTTTTTATATCTTGAAAAGTATATATATTTATGAACTCGAAATATGTTTATAATGCTCTTGAAAAGGATTTTATAAGTTCTGATATGACTGATGATTGGCAAGACGTGGTGGAGCCTATAAGGGATTATGTAACTTCGAATTACAAGGAAAAAAATATTGGGCTGGTGTGTGATTTTACAAAAGAAATTAATAAGGTTTTTACTTGCGTTTTTGCCTCTAAACCTGTGATGCAAAAGGTTTTAGACTTGAACATAAAAAATTCACTTCTTTTTTGTCATCATCCTGCAAATTGGGATATAAGGCAGGCGCCAAAAGTGTTTCAGCCAATGGAAAAAGAACTGCTTGATGAATTCAAGCGAAGGAATATTTCTGTTTATAACCTGCATGTGCCTTTGGACAATTTTAATGATTTCGGAACTTCGGTCACTCTGGCAAGAGCGATAGGCCTTGAGCCTACTGAGAAGTTCGGGTTTTATTTTGGCTCTTATGCGGGCGTACTTTGCGATTCAAACAATTCTTTAGAAGAAACAAAGGGGCTCTTTTCAAATGTTTTAGGTCACAGTTCTAAACTTTATCAATACGGCAGCTCTTCAAAAAAAATAGCTGTTGTTGCAGGAGGCGGACTTGATTATGATATTTTAAAAGAAGCCTCTCCTGATTTATTGATTACAGGAGTTACAACAAAAAACGATTTCTCTCGAAAAGCTCACGAGTACGCAGAAAAACAAGAGATTAATGTTTTGGGCGGGACGCATTACTCTACTGAAAAGTTTTCAATGATTGCGATGGCTGAGTATTTCAAACACCTAAACCTAGAAGCAGAATTTCTTAAAGACACCCCTATCTTAGAGGATATGTGAAAATAAGATTTTATAGAAAATACTATATTAGATTTAAGACAAACCATTATTAAATAAAACCGGCCTTATTTTATCATTAATTTTTTTTGTAAGATTTATAAATACTGGAGTTTCTATGGTGTCTGTATTGTAGATTTTTTTACTATTAATGAACATATTATTGATTGAAAAAGATGCATCACCTAAATTCAAAAGACTTTTTTGATTTATTCCAAAGAATAATTTTTCAATCATCGAGGGTTCTGTTGAAGAGATTATTATGTTGTATTCTTCTCCTTCTTCTATTGATTGGTTTTTAATTGGA
>JBNJGV010000053.1:0-8189 GCA_051819785.1 Nanobdellota archaeon
GGTGGTGTTGCGAAGGACGAAGATAGTGACATCGAGTATGATGTGTCAAAGCATGGAACTGTTGTTGAGTATGACACTGATGACGAACAGGACCTTACCTTGACATACCCTGAAGATGACGCTAAGGCTGACGTATTTGTGGGTCCTACATCATCTATGGTAGAAACCGGCGGTGGTGAAGATGGTGTTGTGACTGAGGAAGTTCAAAAGATTGGTTCACAAGTAACCAAGTTTGATACCGAAGTAAGCGACGCTACATCTCAGGACCTGATCTCAATCGGTGGTCCATGCGCTAACTCAGTTACCTCAGCTCTTATGGGTAACCCTGAAGATTGCAGTGAAGGCTTTGAGTCCGGAATGGCTCTACTTAAGCTAGTAGAGAACGGTGACAACACCGCTCTGGTAGTAGCTGGTGGAACCGGTAAAGACACAAGAGTCGCTTCAACAGTACTTCAGAACTATGAGGAATACTCTGAAGAGCTAAGCGGTAGTGAGCTTAAGCTTACAACAGTAAGCGAAAGCAACATCGGCTTTGAAAGCGTAGAATAAGGTTGCAAAACCTTTTTTCTTTTTTCTTTTTCTGCTTTTATCTTTTCTAAAAACAATTTCTTTTAAGCTGTAATCAGATTTATAAAGTAATATGAAAAAACAAGTTTTTTTTCAAATTCGAGTGCTCAGAATTCTTCCTTTAAAAGATTATTACAATCAGATTAGACGCATAAAATCTTTTTTCCTAACCTTTAATCACAGGTTATAATACTTTAGCATCCGGTCAAGCTCTTTTTGGTCAAGATTCTTATTCTTTTTTAACCCTTCCTCAAGACCCTGCCTGTAAGACATTGAACCCTTCATGCCAAGTTCATCAAGGTATTCATCCTTTTGATAATGCGCGTTGTAGACCCCTGACGCTGTAACCTGCTTTGGTTTATATTCGCTTTCAGTCCTTAAATATACATTAGGCATTTTCTATCCTCCTTAGGTCGACATTTACGATAATTGAAATTTATAAAACTTATGCTAATAAAATCCTTGTAGCGTCTGACATCCGTCGATTTTTTGTTATTTTTTAATTTCCCTTAAAAATAAAAGACCGTTCCTTTAGCATCATACTCCTCGAAATATCTTTCTATCCCCAGGTTTTCTATAAATAACTCTCTTCCGTTATATACCAAAGAAAATGACCTTATCTTAGTTGTGTCGCCATTTTCCTTTACCTTCTCAAGCGACTTGCTGCCCTTTGGCAGGCTTTTAAAGCCTTTGGCCTTTAATTTATTTTCAGCTACAATATCATTTTCATGTATATAAAGAGAATTACCAGCTCTTAAATAAAGCTCAGGCTTTTCCGGCTCAAGGAACAGGCCAGTCAACGGATATTCCTTGTCTTTAATGCTGATATTAATCATATTTTCTAAATTCAACTCAATCCTGGGATCATAACAGCTTAATGCATAGCCAGAGTTTTCGCCTCTCGCAGATACCGGCGAGTTCATAAGCGACTCAAGCTCAACTACCCCATCTTTAACATTATAAAATGAGCTGCCGCTTTTCCTTAAAGTTCCCACCAGCCCGTTTAAAGGGTCATGCTCAAGTCTTTTGCCGATTTTCTCGCCTTCCTTTATAAAATAGCCTAATTCTCCATTATCCTTTCCTAAAAACTTTTCAAGCTTTGATATAATCCTTTCTTTTTCAGGCTTTTTTGACAAAAGCGCGCAACAAATAAAATCCCTGTAATTTATATGGTTAGGGTTTTCATCTTCCAAGGTTTCGCTGTTTTTATCAAGAAACGAGTAGTACCTTCGCTCAAAATCCTTGCTCCCTACAATTCTTCTAATCTTATCCTTAGGTATTTTTCTTTTTGCAACATCTTTATCAAGCTCATGCACTAATTCATTTCTCATCTTTTTTAGAATTGTCATTTTAATCATGTAATCTTTGAGCCATATTTATAATTTACTACCTTACTACTCCTAGCTTTTGATTTGTACTTTGCCGTCTTTAAGGGTAATGTTTAGTTTATTGTAGGGAAGCTTCCTTGCTTCCTGGCCGTCTTTTAGGATATCATCGATTGCTGAAATATCCACATTCTCTTTACTCTTAAGCTCTTCAAGAAGCTCTATTTTTTCTTTAGCCCAGTTTCTATCAACTTGCGCATCATTATGAAGCTTTTGGCTTAGGGGGATTGCAACCATTGATTCAAGCTTGCTTTTAAGGAACCTTGCTCCATAGTCTGTGCAGGTGCCAGCTTCAAGTATACTATCCTTAGCTTTTCTTGAGCACTCTATATCTATATTATAAACCTCGTTCGCATTTTTTGTTAGCTTGCCGAGCTCAAGGTCAAAAATCTTCTCAAAATCCGGCCTTTCAAGATAGTTGAAATGAACAATATTCACACGGTTAATAAACTCAGGCGAGAGGTATTTTGTAATAGAATTTTCAACGCTCTGTCTTCTGGCTGTTTTTTCTCTATTTTCACGGTCACTCGAAAAGCCCATGGATTGCTTTTTACCAGCTCTTAAATCAGAATAACCGAGATTGCTTGTAAAGGCAATCCAACTGCCGGTCATATCAATATAATTTTCTTTATTGTCATAAAGCCCGCCCTTATCAAGCATAGGTAATAACAAATCAATTACTCTTTTCTGGCTTTTCTCAAACTCATCAAACAGCAAAACTCTTAATGGTGAACTGATTGATTGGTTGAAAAATGATGTTAAAATACCTTCATCTTGGTGCCCCACATAACCCTTTGGTGATCCCACCAGCTGGTTAGCGCTTCCCTCTGACTGGAAATTAGAGCAATTGACTGTCCTGAAGCTCCTTTCAAGACCGCTTTCTTTTGCCAGTTCCTCTGTTACAACCTCAAATGTATAATTCTTACCAACACCTGTTGGGCCTATTGCAAGATAATTCCAGGGCTTATCACTTTCTTTTGTTTTGGTGTATTCAAGAATAATCCCGTCAATAATAGTATCTATAGCATCATCCTGGCCTATTACCTTGCCTTTAATAGTATCTCTTAATTTGTTAAAATCAAGCATCGAAAGCGAAAGCTCTTTTTGTTTATCACTTATATACTTGATTTCTGGAAGGTTCTTTTTCTTGTCATCTTCAGAGTTGCTTGTTTTGTTTTTTTATTTTATTTCGGGAAACGGTGATATAATATGTTATTGGTTTAAGGGGAGGTGTTCATCACCTTTCAACTCATTATCCTTTTTTAGGTAGCTTTCAGCAGGTTGTCTATTGATTAGTCTTGGCTTATACATCTCCTTTGCAATCTCATGTATTATTGTGACATAATCATTGAATCTTTCAGCCAATTTGTTATAATAAAGCATTTCATCATCAGGGTCAATGCCTGCGTTAGAAAGCTCCTGAAGCAATTTTTCATCTTCAAGCGCTATTTTGTATAACTGGGAGGTTTTCTCATAAGCGATTCTTCCTGCTTTGCCAATATCCATTGACTTCCAGAATTTAGCATTATCAAAACCTTTTGCATATGCGCAACTATCACCTAGATTTACAAGGGAGTCAATCATTAGGGTTTGCTTTTGCCATTCATTAAAGCCATGCTTTCCCAACAGTTGATTAAAATATGTGTTTTGCTTTACAGGCTTTTCTAAAAGTGGCATATACTTTGCCAGTTTTTCAGTGTAACCCGTAAAATTATTTGTGAGAACTTTTGTTAAGTGATTGAAATCATTATTATAAAATTCTTGATTAACCTTTCTTTTATCATAAGCTTTTTTGTAACAAGTGCATGTCAAATCATATAATTGCGCAAAATCAAACGGGATTATCTTGCCTGAGTTCGCATAATTAAAGTCGCTGGATTTACTGCCCATTATTTCCCACCAATCAACTAATAGGTAAAACTTATTTAAAAGTTTTATTATTATTTAGTACTCAAAGTTTCAATTTACACGTTTTAAAATATTTTTTATTTGCCTTTTTTGCTATTTTAAAATATTTATTAGCAGATAATAAATCATTTAAACATGCTCTTAACCTGCCCTTCCTTATGAAAAAAGATTATAGTTTGGATGTTTTGGTGTCTCACCCCTATGTGACAAGGTCAATGGTAGATAAAGCCAGCGAGAACCTGCAAATAAAGGGTTACAATAAAATAAATTATCATTTAATAGATGAGAAGCTTGCTAATTGCGCAGGGTATGCTTCCTCCCCTTCAAAAGATTATAGTCGTTCTCTTTTACAAAATGAGGCTGACAAAGAGGACAGGATATGTATAATCTCTTATGACAGGCTGAAAAATTTTTCAACTGAAGATATATTTCGGGGGAGGGTTTTTTCTCTTGGGAGTAATGTGGATTATCTTGATTTAATTGCGCAGACAATAGGTTATGTGTCAAGAGGGCAAAAATAATTATATTTTTCATAATTCACTGTTTATACTTTATAATTTAGAATTCTAAAAAGATAAAAAAAGAAAGGAAGGAAGAATTAATATTTGCACACCTGAACGCATTGTTTAGTGCAAATGTCTGAATCTGAATGCCTGCATGCTGATTCGCATTCATAGAATTCTCCATTTGTTTCAACGCATTTGTCTTCAGGCATAAATTCACATTCCTGGTGCTTTTCAAGCCATTTTCCGCCATTACTTTCACACAGTTGGTTGAGCTCCTTGCACACCCCACTGGCATCAGGATAGTTGCCATCGTAATCACAAACTAAACCTTCCGGGCATGTTTCGCCTTGGATACCGCCGCACATCTCTTCTGAATTACCAAGCTCGCAAACAGGAACACACTGCATTGTGCATACTGTTGCATTAGGGTCGTTGCGGCATGCTGAAGCGCATTGATTGAAATTTCCGCCCATTTCTTGGCATGATTCATTACCTATGCCTTCACATTCATTAAATTGCTCAAGCCATTTTCCGCCGTTATCTTCACAGTTTTTTGCAAGGTCACTTTTTATGTTTGTTTCATTTTCCGGGCATTCTCCCCTAAAATAACTCCATTCTTCGCATATCTGGCCGCTTGAAAGAGTGCACATACCCTTTTGCCCATTAGGTGTATCAATAATATTGAGGCTTCCTCCCTGCTCAATGCAATACTCTGAGGCAGGATTGGCTATGCCTGTTTGTTTTTCATCAACCTTTTGCGCGCAGCCTGTAAAAACAAGCAATGTTAAAACAAATAATATTTTTATAATCTTCATTATTATCACCATAATCCCTTAAAATCAACTGATATATAAATAAATTGATAATTTCAGAAATCTTTGAAGTTTTCCTTTCCAATAACAGAAAGCTTTTTATATCTTCTTTTCTGGACTAATATTAGAATTATGTTTAATAAAAAGAGGGCGCAGGCGGTAATCGAGTACATGGTTGTTGTTTTTATCAGCCTAACATTAATTACCGGGTTTACTTATTTTTACTTTTCCAGTAGCGATAGCTATGACGATGAAGTTGTTGAGTCCAGGATTACTAATATTGGCGAAAGCATGTCTGCATATATAGAGGAGGCAGGTTATTCTATTGGTCCTTATAGAAAGACTATGTACGAAAAAGTTCCTGAAAGTGTTGAGAGGATTTATGCTCAAGATAAGCATTTTATAGTTTTTGAAACTTATGATGGCAAAAGTTTTGTTTATGAATCTCAAGCGCCTGTTTATGGTTCTATAAGTAATTCCTCAGTTCATTCGGGCAGGATTATAATAGAAAATGATGATGGCAAGGCTATATTTTGTTCAGATGCTCCCTGCGAGTGTTTGGATAGTGAAGTTGGTTATTGTAATGACAAGGCTGATAATGACTGCGATGGGCTGATAGATGGCGCAGACCCTGATTGTTAAGATATTTATGCAAGTCTTGTCTATTAAAATAGTAGTAAGTTCTGATTAAATCCTGAAGAATGTTTTCCCAAAACAGATACTCTTATATATGATTAATCAAACCAGTCTAATAGGTGAAAGATAGGAAAAAGCATAGTTAATGACTTTTTCTGACATTTAAAATGAAATTTGAAGAACTTAAATTAAATAGTAGTATGATCGATAAGATATCTAAGTTGGGGTTCACTGAACCCACGCAAATACAAGAGAAAACTATCCCCTCAATATTGAGTAAAAGGGATGTTATAGCTGAAAGCGCTACAGGTTCCGGGAAAACACTTGCCTTTGGAGCAGGGATAATCCAGAATATGAAATCTGATAAGGGGATAAAGGGTCTTATTCTGACTCCTACAAGGGAGTTAGCTGAGCAAGTCAAAGATTCTTTGTTATGCTATTCATCAGACATTAAGGTAACTGCAATTTATGGTGGTGTATCACTTGAGCCTCAGTATAAAAACCTAAAAAGCGCTGATATTGTTGTAGGAACACCTGGCAGGATTCTTGATCATTTAGAAAGAAGAACCATCAACCTGAGTAAAGTTTCGCATCTTGTCCTTGATGAGGCTGACAGAATGCTTGATATGGGCTTTTTAGAGGATGTAAGTAAAATAATGGGCCAGTGCCCTGAAAAAAAGCAGACAATGTTTTTCT
Organism: Nanobdellota archaeon; assembly: GCA_051819785.1. Lineage (GTDB taxonomy): Archaea > Nanobdellota > Nanobdellia > Woesearchaeales > DSVV01 > CAZBGG01. The sequence continues at coordinate 6,511 of JBNJGV010000053.1, forward strand.
CTGCAACAATACCTCCTGAAATAAAAGATTTGAGCAAGAGGTTTATGAGCAATCCTGAGTGGATTAAGGTAGATAATTATGTGGATCCTAGGAAACTCTCGCAGGTTTATTATGATGTTCCAGGGAGCCTTAAGTTCAGCCTTCTTTCGCATCTGATAAGCAAAGAAGGTGATGGGCTGGTAATGGTGTTTTGCAATTCAAGGAATAATACTGATTTTGTTGCAGACTCATTAAACCAGGTAGGTATTCGCGCTTTAGGAATACATGGCGGCCTTTCGCAGCAGAAAAGGACAAAAATATTAAAGGAATTCCATTCTAATAAAAAGCTTGTTTTGGTATGCACAGACGTTGCTGCAAGAGGTCTTGATATCCCTAATGTTAGTCATGTCTACAATTATGATATACCTAATGAGAGCAAACAATATGTACACAGGATTGGACGTACTGCCAGAGCTGGTAAAAGCGGCCAAGCGATAAATCTTTTAGCCCAGCGCGACCATGAGAATTTCAGTAAAGTATTAAATGATAATGATGTTGAAGTTCTAAAGCTTGAAAGGCCTTATGTGGAAAGGATTGAATTAGATACAAACAATTCACGAAATAAGAAAACTCATAAGAAAGCTGGGTTTAAGAGAAGTAGTAGGCCTTCGGGCAAATCAAGGCCAAGAGGCAGGGGACGTAGATAAATTTAGTTTTTTCATATAAAAAAATATTTATATCTTATTTCTTATCTTTTTTTATGGAGCTTACTTGGCAGGAAATTGAAAGCCTGATTGAAGGGCTTGCCTCTAAAGTGCGTGGATACTCGCCGGATATAGTTGTAGCGATAGGCATGGGTGGTTGGATTCCTGCAAGGCTGCTAAAAAAATATATAGCTGCTGAGTATTACACTTTAATATGCAGTTATTATGATGAAAACAATCAAAAGACCGACAAAGTAAGGGTTATACAGGATATTGGTGTAAATATTTCTTCTAAAAGGGTTTTGCTGCTTGATGAGGTGGCGGATTCAGGAGAGACACTTAAAAAAGTTGATTCATATCTAAGAAGTCTGGGGCCTAGCAAATTAAAAACAGCTGTGATTCATAAAAAGTCGCATTCAAGTTTTGAGCCGGATTTAGTGGCTAAGGATATCGGGAGTGAGTGGATTGTTTATCCTTGGGAATAGTTTTTTAAATAGTCAGACTTTCCATAATGAAAAAATATTTGGAGGGATTAATAATGACTGAAAATCAAGAAGAAGAAATGTCCATGGAAGAGGTTGTTGAGGAGAATAATGTTTTGTTAAACACTCTAATAGACCATTTAATTGAAAAGAATGTGATTTCTGAGGATGAATTTTTGAAAAAACTTAATGAAATCAACTCAGATGTTGAAAAAGAGCATAAGAAAGAACAAGAAGGTTCACAAGAAGTAAGCGATGAAGATTCCAGCGAACCAGAGGAATAATCGCTTTAAACGATTTCACATTTTTTATTATTTTTTCATTTCCTTTTTCTTATTATGGTTTTATTATTAGCTACCAATCAGCTTAATCAAGATTTTAGAAATATAAATGAAGAATTCTTTAGTTTTCGGGTATTAAAAAAATAAAAAAAAAGAAAGCCAAATTAAAACATTATTGTTTGTGGCTTTTCATCTTTTTCAGCATCGAAATCAGTCAGTAATGCTTCTGTTGT
>JBNJGV010000054.1:0-8038 GCA_051819785.1 Nanobdellota archaeon
ATCCCTTCAATTTCCAGATAATTGGCCTTGTTGATGTATTTTGGCTTTTTTTCAATAAGAGAATACTCTAAAAGCACATTAATAATATGCCTGTCGATAATTGCAAGCTTACTAAAGCCAACATTCCTCAGAAAATGTGAAGCTTCTTTTAAGCCCAGCCCTTTTACTGACTTAACAAGCCAATCTCTTGCTTTTTTTTCACCGCTTTTTTCTACCAAAGAATTTATCCTGTATTTAATATCCATGTATTGCCTTGCCTGAACAATATAATTTGCTTTGTTATTATGAAACCTGTGCTTATTTTTTTTAATGCAATCAGAAATAAAACTTTCACTAAAGGAACAAAAACCTTCCCTACCCAATTCCTTCTGAATGGCAAGGGCGGTCTTTGCTTTGGAATTTGCAGTAAGCAGGCAAAAACACAACTCAGAAAACCAGGCCTTATTGCTTTTATTTTTAAAGCTCTTGAATTCTGAGAGCCTTTTTTCTACAACATATTTTATGCAGGTATTGCCTTTAACTTTATTTATAAGTTTTTCCATGCTCCGTGTATATTGCAGTATATCCTGGCTTTAAGGTTATTTGTGTCTGCAAGGCAAAATTCTGCATATGGCTCTGAACCAGGGCTAAGCCGTTTTGAAGCAGCTAATTTACCGTTTTGAAAGAGTTCAACCACTTGGATATAGTGCTCATCCTCCATAGGATGGGGTACTTGCCCGACTTTTACAATCACTTTATCTTGCTGCACCTCAAGCACAGGTACATGCTTTTCCCCGCCCTCGTCTTCGGTTTTTTCCTGCATAAGCTCCATTTCAGCACCGCAACAAACTATATTTGGAGTTTTAGCTTCAATCATCTCAACAGTGTTGCCGCAGATACTACATTTATATATTCCATTTTCTTTCGCCATACCCACCACCTGATTGTTTTATTTGGTTAATTTAATTTAATTTAATTTTTATAATAAAATTAAGAAAAAAATGCCCCTTTGAAGGGGCAAGGATTTTTTATTGATGCTAAATTTTGCTGGATGCAAAATTATTCTTCATCATTAAAGCACAAGCATTCAGGCTCATAATACTCTTTTGGATGCTTGCAGCTAGGGCATACTTCAGGAGGCTGTGTTCCTGTGTGATTATACCCGCATTTACTGCATTTCCATGTTATTTCTTCAGTTGAGCTATGAGCTGTGTTATTCTGCACATATTCAAGAAGCTTTTTGAACCTTTTTTCATGGTAAACTTCTGCTTTTGCAATTTCCCTGAAGAGCTTTGCAGCTTCTGTATTACCCTCTTCTTCTGCTTCTTTAGCAAAGGCAGGATACATATCAGAATATTCGTAGTTTTCTCCTTCTATGGCTGATTTTAAGTTTTCTTCAGTATTACTTATTCCGCCAAGAAGCTTGAATTCTTCTTTTGCATGCTGAAGCTCATGGTCAGCAGTCTCTTCAAATATCCGGGCTATATAATGATACCCTTCCTTCCTTGCAACCTTTGCAAAATACAAATATTTATTTCTTGCTTGCGCTTCACCAGAGAACGCAGCTTTTAGATTTTCAGTTGTTTTACTCATTTTTCCACCTCAGTTGCCACAATAAGAAATAGTTTTTAAATCTTTCTGTGAGAGTTGACTGCTTGTTATTAAATTAATTATTTTATTAAAAACCTCATATAAAAAAGTAAAAGAGTTAAGCATTAAGAGCTTTATTTAATCGGCGATTTTTGCTTTTCAAATAATTTTACAAAAGTGGTTGAACCCTTTGCTGCAATTATATCATTTGCAAGAACTTCATAATCGAATGTAATTGAAGTATTCCCAAGTTTTTCATTTGAAATCCTTATTCTTAATAAATCTCCCAAATAAACTGGCTTTAAAAAATCACAATTAATTGACCTGGTAACAAATTCCTCGCCTGCTCTTTTTTTATAGTCTTGAGTTTTAGCAAGGCAATAGTTATCAATCCACTCAAGGAGCTGCCCTCCATAAAGTGTTGAATATTCATTTAAGTGTTTTGTTTGGATTTTATAAAGAGCTGTCAATATTTCACCCCCGCAGCAAGCCTTATTGATTATATTTAAAAGTTTGCAATTTGAAAAACAAGCATTAAACATAAAGGCAGATTCAAAATCTTTTTATATTAATTAAAACATGCATTTTTATCTTAGGAATTACTAAAAAAGGGGAGAAATATAAAGATGATTATAAACATAATATTCCAATTGACGTTTATCTTGGTTCTGGGGCTGCTGATAGCATCCATTTGCAACCGGTTCAGGATATCTTCAGTGCCCCTCTTGATTATCTGCGGGTTTTTACTGGGGCTTACCGGATTAAAGATGGGCTATAGCTTTCGCCTGCCCGTATTTTTCCTAAAGCCCATTATCATCTTAGCAATAGCTGCTTTAGTATTTTCTTTATTTGAAAGATTAAGACACTACTCATTTAATACCCATGCAAAAGAAGCGATGATGTATTCAGTACCGCTTTGCTTGGTGTTGATAATTGTATTGGGAGGGGTTTATTATTATTTTTCAGGCTCTCTTACAGGAATGCTTATCCTGCCCTTCTTGATTATGCCTGTATTTTTAAGAAATCACTTTCGTCCTGAAAAAAACCATAGAAAAAAATGGAAGGATCTTATTAAGAATGAGTCCCTGTTTATTCTGCCTCTTTGCAGCATTATTCCTGTAATCATTGCCGGATTTGCTGCAGACTTGAATTTGTGGCTTGATAAGGGCTTGTGGGTGGTTCCTGCGTATATATTAATCAGCCTTTCAGCAGGTATAGTTGCTGCTTTGGTTTTTTTAAGGTTTATGCGAATAGCTAATCAGAAGGTCCTGCCGGTGATGGTTTTTGGTATAGCGCTTTTGGCTTACCTGGCAGGAAGCAGTATGATTTCTGGATTGGGTGTGTTGGCAGTAGCGTCATTTGCAGCAATATTTTCAAACACTCATATAAAGCGCAAGGTAGCAGTTAGATATTTTTTCACGCAGTTTCTTGACAGCCTGAGTATTATTTTGATAGTGTTTTTAGGCATTTTCACAGTATTTTACATCACTTACCATATTTTCCTGCTTTCATTGCTGTTTTTTATGCTTTTGATTTTACTTCGCTTTACTATTCTAATATTTACAAAGCATAATATAAAAGAAAAATTTCTGATGAGTATTTATTCACCTAAAGGGACTGCCGTTGGTGTTGTCTGCATGAGCGTGTTATGCTTAAGCGGCTATGATCTTGCAAAGCCAGTTGTTATTGCGGTATTAGTAATGCTTTATTCAGATATTACAGCTATTCTGACAGAGCTTATAGCGAGGTGTAAATAATGAGGAACAGGTTTGGACCAGGTGGAACTGATAAGATGGGTTATGAAAAGGGAATCCCTCATATAGCAATGCAAGGGTTGTCTGCAATGGAGGTTGAATTCACTTATGGTGTGAATATGTCTGAAAAAAAGGCTTTAGAAATCAAAAACCTGGCTAAAAAAAATAATATTAAATTAAGCGTGCATGCGCCTTACTATGTGAATTTAGCATCTCCTGAAAAGCATAAAGTAAAGGCCTCTGTTGAAAGGATTTTAAAAAGCTCCAGAATAGCTGAATTATTAGGCGCCCATTATGTTGTGTTTCACCCGGGCTTTTATCAAAAGCTTGAGCCAAAAGAAGTCTATGACCTTATAAAATGCCAGATTATTCTTTTGCAGGAAAGTCTCCGTGAAGAAGGATTAAGAGTGAAGCTTGCGCCTGAGACTACCGGCAAGATTTCACAATTTGGCTCTCTTGAAGAATTGATGCAACTTCATAAAGAAACAGGTTGTCATGTATGCGTGGATTTTGCCCATTTGAAAGCTAGAAACCAGGGGGAAATTGACTATAATGAAGTTTTTGAAAAATTAAAGCCCTTGAATTATATACATGCTCATTTCTCAGGCATACAATGGGGAGAGAAAGGCGAAAGAAAGCATATACTTACAACAGAGGATGTTATCCAGCCATTTTTAGAGGCAGCCAAAAAAAGCGGGTTTGATATGACTGTTATTAACGAAAGCCCATCTCCTGTTGAGGATGCTTTAAAGATGAAACGTATTTTTGAAGCGATTTAATTTTTTTAAATAAAAAAAGTTAAATACACATTGTTTTCTCTTGAATAAATGAAAGACAGAATATTGGTTTTGGCGCTTGAAAACGCTATAAAATTCAAAGGCAAAGCAAATCCTAAAGCGCTTATCGGAAAAGTTATTGCTGATTTCCCTGAAGCAAAAAAGGATATGAAAAGCACTATGTCTTTAATTAATGATGTTGTTAAAGATGTGAATGAGATGAGCCTTGATGAGCAAAAGGCCATGCTTCATGAGTTCTCGCCTGAATCTATGAAAAAAGAAAAAAAGCAGCCTAAGCAGAATTTATTCAGCTTTCTGAATATTGCCAAAGGCACTAAGGTAAAAACTGCATTTCCCCCTGGAATTGAAAAATATCCGCATATTGGACATGCAAAAGCATGCTTTATCAATTATCTTTTGGCAAAAGAATATAACGGGAAATTTGCATTAAGGTTTGAAGATACTAATCCAGAACTGGTAAAACTTGAGTTTTATGAGATAATGAAAGAGAATTTGCAATGGCTCGGGGTAAAATGGGACGAGTTGTATTATGCATCAGATTTTATGGAGGATTATTACAAATACGCTTTAAAGCTGATAAAGCAAGGAAAAGCGTATGCGTGTTTTTGTGATGCTGAAAAAATAAAACAAGGCAGGCAAAAAAGTATTCCCTGCGAATGCCGCGACAGGCCGGTTGAAAAACAGCTTGAATACTGGAATAAATTTAATGAGTACGAGGCAGGCGAGGTTATACTAAGGCTGAAGATCGATTTAAAGCACCAGAACAGCACAATGAGAGATCCTTCTATATTCAGGATAAATAAGGCAAAGCACGCAAGACAGGGCAGTAAATATATAGTATGGCCAACTTATGATTTTCAGACTGCAATCGCAGATGGCCTTACAAACATTACCCACCGACTCAGAAGCAAAGAGTTTGAGATGAGAAGGGAATTACAGCAATGGATTCAAAAGGAATGCGGCCTGGCCGTAACGTTTATTGATGAGTTTGCCCGTTTTAATATGGAAGGTGTATTAAGCTCAGGAAGAGTCATCCGTGAAAAAATAAATAATAAAGAGCTTGTTGGCTGGGATGATCCTACATTGACTACTCTTGCAGCTTTAAGAAGAAGGGGTTTTCAGCCTGAAGCTATAAAGAATTTTGTAATCAGCACAGGCATTACAAAGTCAGAATCCACAATCACATGGGATGACCTTATTGTTCATAATAAGCGTATACTTGATAAAAATGCCATGAGGTATTTTTTTGTAAGGGATCCGGTTTTGGTAAAAATAAAGAATGCGCCTGAGGCAAAATTTGAGCTAAGGCGGCATCCTGAAGACCAAAGCAAGGGCTTCAGGGAATTTCATACTACTAATGAATTTTATTTATGCCATGAGGATATAAAAGATATGGCTGAGGGAGATTTGGTAAGGCTAATGGATGGGTTTAATATTATCAAAAAAAATAATGAATTTGTTTTCTACTCGCATGATTTGCAAGATTATAAAAAATCCGGCAAAAGAGTAGTACACTGGCTCCCATGCAATGAAGATAATATTAAAATAAGTGTAATGATGCCGGATAAGAAAGTGGTTGAAGGGCTTGCGGAAAAGGACGCTGAAGAAATCAGCCAGGGAGAGGTTGCGCAGTTTGAGCGTTTCGGCTTTTGCAGGCTGGATGACAAGAAAACAAAAAGATTCTGGTTTACACATTGATTAATAGTTTTGTGAATAATATAAGATTTACTTGTAAATTAACTTACGTTAAAGCTGAAAATGGGACTGGATAATGTAATATTGGGTATAGATGCCTCAAGCGGGGATTTAGGATCTGGATTTGATTTAAACACTTCTACAGCTAACTGGGTAGAAGCTTCTGCCTTAGCTTTAAACCAGATTCCTGACCTTGAGATAGCTTTGTATGGGGATAAAGACCTGATTTTAAAAAACATGAAAGAAAACAGTATGACAGATAGAGTTGAGATTATCCCTGCCCAGTATCATTTTGATATGCAGGGAGTTGTGCAACCTTCTGAAAAGCGACTTGATAAGGGAAGAACCACCTACTGGAAAGCGCTTGAGGATTTAAAAAGCGGGCTTGTTTCAGGTGTGGTTTCAGCGACCAGCACTGACACAATGGTGATATATTCAAACAAGGCTTTGGGCTCTCATCCATACAGAGAGCATGTTAAATGCAGCCCGCCGTTATTAGTCAGCCTGCCTAATAATAAGGGTGGTAATAATTTATTGCTGGATTGCGGCTCAAATAAAACTAAAAAAGAATCATTTATGAGCATGTTTGCAGTTATGGGGATTACTTATTCAGAGGTGTTTTTTGAAAAAGAAAACCCTAAACTAGGGCTTTTAAGCATAGGCACTGAAGAAAAAAAGGCCAGCCCCTTTCTTTCAGGGGTTAATAAGGACTTTGAAAATATGTTTCCTTCGCAATACAATGGATATATTGAACCTAACGGAAGCGACGGGCTTTTTGAAAATTCTACAGATGTTATGGTAGTAGACGGAATAACAGGAAATTATATTTTAAAAACCCTTGAAGCTACAACAAGCTTTCTTATTAACCAGTTTAAGGATAATGTAAAGAACCCTGCGGGTAATTATTTTAGCATGAACGCGCGCAGGCTTAGTAATCTTGCGGGTTGCTTTTTTTTATCAGGTGCATTTAATTCTCTTAAGCAAAGAATAGACCCGCAAAAATACAACGGCGCGCCTCTTTTAGGCGCAAGGGGCAGCATATTCAAAGCGCACGGCAGCTCAGATTCAGTAAGCCTTAGCAATGCAATAGCCAATGCTTATAGTTCAGTGAAAAGAAAAGACCATGAGAGATTTAACCAAAAGCTGAATTATAACTTAAAAGATTATTTTTAATGCTGTTAATAACGTGTTATAAACCTGTATTTGTAATTTTTATAATCTTTTGAAGATTTGTCTATTATTATCCATAAAAGGTAATCTTTTATACGGGTAACATGTATTTCAAACATGTTTGTTTTTGTTTTGGTAATTTCACCGTCTTGTATATCTTCAAGAAGCTCATTTGAAAGGCTCAAAAGTTTTTTAAGCCTTACATCAACCTGAACGAATAAATCCCCATGCTCAGTTCGGTCATCCATAATAAGCTTATATATATTCTCGCCTTCTAAAACAACCCGCTTTTCAGTGAGGGTTATTTTCAGGTTATCCGGGTTTTCAAGTGAGGCGGAATGATGCGAGTAGTTATTGAATCGCTCAATGCAATGTTTAACATCGATTTCTTTTTCCAGCTTTTTTTCAACAGTTTTTGCATATACTGAATCATTGATAATAGATGAGTTGTGCTTGGTCTTAAGAAATGTCCCGCCAGTGTCACCTGCTTTGGTTAAGGCTGATTTAAGCTGCTCTTTAAGGCAAGCCTGCATAAAAACCTTGTGCGCCTGGTTAACTTCAGTGCCTGGCAAAGTAACGCCAATGTATGTAAGCGAAAAGGCTACAGCTACAAGTATAACAATACCTACAACCAAAAACAATGCAACCTGACTTTTCTTTTTTATATTAACCATACCACACCTTAAAAAACTCCATAGGATTCTCATACATTATAAACATATTATCAGGATTCTCCTGAAATAGTTTATTGTCCTCAATAACTATATTATCATCAACCATATCCACCCTATAAGGCCTCTTATCAGTAAACACAAACCCACGCTCACCCTCATAAAAATTAATCCCAAAAACACCGCTATAAGCCATTCCTGCTCCGGGATATAGATAAGTTATATTCTGGGCAGTAGTATCAAGTTTGCCAGTGTAATTGCCTTCTGAGCGGATAATATCAACATAAAGCCCGGGTTTTACAACATTTCTTTTCTCAAACTCATAGCGCCCGTTCAAAAAAAAGCTATTGTTATAGAAATCCACCATACCGCATTGCGAGCA
>JBNJGV010000055.1:0-7822 GCA_051819785.1 Nanobdellota archaeon
AATTGAACTATTGTTCAAAATATTATCATACAATATTGAAAGAGCAATAAGAATTGCTTTAGAAATAATCTGCAGGTCTTTTGTATTTCTACAAAGCCTATATATTAAATACTTCGTTGTAATTTCTTGGTAAAAATCTTGTATGGGTTGGGCCTTGAATTACTTCTTTGAGTTTGTGGTTTATATTTCCTATATACATTTCAATATTGCTTTTTGTTACCTCTTTTGCAGCAAAAAGTTTAGTATTGAACCCGCCGTTTCCGCATTCACCTTTACCATGACAATAGTTCAAGTGTTCATCTGTTATCTCTTCAATTGTATTTATCAAATCACCCTTAGGGTTTCTCATACCATCATAATCTCCTAGGATAATTAATCGGTCTGCTTGAGTGTAAACTGCTAATGACGATGCCAGAGTATCATTATCTTTGTTTATTTGCTCAAAATCTAGGCAGTCATCATAATTAATAACGCTTATCCTGTTATTTTTGAGGTTGTGCTCTACTAGCCGACTGACATAATCTCTTTTTTCTAGGTCTTCTCTTGTAGGTAGTATCTGTGCAACATTTTTCGAAAATATTTCTCTGTAAAGCTCCATAAGTATAGGTTGCCCCACACTTGCGTAACCTTGTTTTTCATAAGCTGTTAATTCATCTTTTATACGTGTCTCTTTTTCTTGGAGCATTCCTAGTTTTATTGAGCCAGAAGCAACTATTAAAGTATCGATGTTTTCTGTATCTTTCATAACTTCAATTTCTTTTGCGAGCCTTTCAAGAGATTTATAATTAATTTCATTGCCTTTAAAATGACATGCTGTTCCATTTTTTATTATTTGTAGCATATTCACTTCATTTTAATATTAATATATAAAAAATTATGGTGCTAACTTGTAAAGAATAATAAGCATAAAAATATTTCCCTTTAAGGGGTTTTCATAATTTGTTTTGTGATATGTCTCATTACCTTTTTGGTTTTATAAATATATGTTTATCTTATACTCGTGTGTATTTAAGACTATATATTTTTCTGGTTTTATTATTTATTGTATAATTTATTACTTCTTTTATGTAAAATGTCCGTTCATATATATTTTACATAAACGAAAAATATTAATAAAATCTTATGCAAGACAATCCATATCTTGTGGTTGACATCCTCAAGCAACACCATATATTGTATTTATGTATGGGTGACAAAAAAATATCGAAGGTGAGTATGAAATGAAATGCCCTTACTGCAACAGTACGGAATTAAAGGTTCTTGATAAAAGAAAAGGAACAGATGAAGAGAGCACCCGAAGAAGAAGAGAGTGTCTCCAATGTGGTAAAAGGTTTACTACTTACGAAAGAGTGGAAGCAATAGATCTAAATGTTATAAAGAAAAGTGAAGAAAGAGAACCTTTTGATAAGGAGAAATTGAAAAAAGGAATCGATATTGCTTGTGAAAAAAGGCCCATTGAACAAAAAGATATTGATCAAGCGATTGATACTGTTGAAGCTGAAGTAAGGAATATGGAGCAATCTGAGGTAAAGACAAGGAAAATAGGTAAGTTTGTCATTGAAGAACTTAAAAAACTAGATCATATAGCTTATTTGAGATATGCTTCTGTGTTCAAAGGGTTTTCCAGCGTTGAAGCTTTCCAGAAAGAAATAGAGTCACTCAAAGAAAAAAATGCAACTCCAAAAACCCAATTACCTAAAGTTGAGAAAGTTAAGAAAAGGGATAATTCTATTGTTGCTTATGATGAAAACAAGATAACAGAGGCCATTTTTGCTGCTGCAAAAGCAATTGGTGGAAAAGATAAGCAAATGTCTGCTGAACTTGCAAAAGAAGTTACTAGTTTGGTTAATCAAAGATTCAGTAAGGATGATGTTCCTACTGTAGAGGATGTTCAGGATATAGTTGAAAAGGTGTTAACAGAAGAGGGACATTACCAGACTGTTAAAAGCTATATATTGTACAGGCAACAGCAAAAAAAGATAAGGGCTACTAAAGATACTGTCATAGAAATCGAGTCGAGTGTGAAGGAATATCTTGATAAGGCTACCTGGAAGGTAAATGAAAACAGCAATGAGCAATTTTCATTTTCTGGCCTGTTATTGTACACAGCAGGTAAAATGATTTCAAATTATGTTTTGAATTATGTTTATACTCCTGCGATATCGGATGCTCACAAAAAGGGCTATATTCATGTGCATGATTTGACAAATGGTGTAATTGGTTATTGCGCTGGCTGGTCTTTAAAGAATCTCCTTTTAAAGGGATTTGGTGGGATTCCTGGTAAAGTTGATTGTAAACCTGCTAAACATATGGGCACAATTGTTCACCAGATGGTAAATTACATCGGCTGCTTGCAAATGGAATTTGCCGGTGCTCAGGCTTTTTCGAGCGTAGACACCTTATTAGCCCCTTTCATTCGTGAAGATAATATGAGTTATAATGTTGTTAAGCAGTGCATGCAACAATTAGTGTTTTCTTTGAATATCCCGTCAAGATGGGGGAGCCAGTACCCTTTTAGCAATCTAACATTTGATTGGGTGGTTCCTGAGGATATGAAGAAAGAAAAGGCTATTGTTGGCGGTAAGCGAATGTCTTATACCTATGCTGAACTCCAAAATGAAATGGATATGATTAACAGAGCATTTTTAGAGGTTATGCTTGAAGGAGATGCTTCTGGAAGGATTTTCAGCTTTCCAATCCCTACTTATAACCTGACGAGGGATTTTGAATGGGACTGCGATAACGCTAAGCTTTTGTTTGAAGTTACAGCTAAGTATGGAACTCCATATTTCCAGAATTATGTTGGAAGTAATCTTGACCCTAAATCGATCAGGGCTATGTGTTGCAGGCTGAATCTCGATCAGAATGAGCTAATGAACAGGCCAGGAAGTATGTGGGGTCCAGGTGATAGCACTGGTTCAATTGGTGTTGTGACCATGAATTTGAACAGAATGGCATATGAAGCCAAAAATAAGGAACATTTTTTTGAAAAAATTCAAAAACATATGGAACTTGCTAAGGATTCACTTGAAACTAAGCGGAAAATGGTTGAGAAAAATCTTGAAAGAGGCCTTATGCCCTACACTAAAAGGTACCTTGGAACTTTTGATAATCACTTTTCTACTATTGGTTTGTGTGGTATGAATGAGGCATGTGTAAATATGCTTGATAAGGATATTGCCACAGAAGAAGGAAAACAATTGGCAGTGGAGACTTTGCAGTTTATGAAAGATAAATGTTTAGAGTTCCAAAAAGAGACCGGCAATCTTTATAATCTTGAGGCAACACCTGCAGAATCTACAAGTTATAGGTTTGCAAAGCTTGATAAAAAGTTATATCCGGATATTTTTGTTTCAGGTGAAGAAGAGCCTTATCTAACTAACTCTACTCAATTGCCTGTGAATCATACAGATGATCCTATTGAGGCAATTGAGCACCAGAATCAGATACAGCCCATGTATACTGGGGGAACAATTTTCCATACTTTTCTGGGTGAAAAGGTAAGCTCAGGGGAATCTTGCAAAAAACTTGTTCAAAAGATTGCTTATAATACGCGCTTGCCTTACTTTTCCATAAGCCCTACATTTAGTGTTTGTAAAGAGCATGGATATATACGCGGAGAGCATTTTGAATGTCCTGAATGTGGTAGAGAGGCTGAAGTATTCTCAAGGATTGTGGGATATTATCGCCCTGTACAGAATTGGAATAAGGGTAAAAAAGAAGAGTATAAACAAAGAAAAGAATTCAGTGAAAAGAGGGGCTTTGATAGCTCTTTCCAAAATGAGTTGATGGCTTCTGTGGATAAAAAGGGCAGTGAGAAAGGTGATAGCAATGTTTGATGAGTTTCTTTTTTTTAAGACACCTATGTGTCCCAACTGTGAGGAGATTCATGATTGGCTGGAAGAGCATGAGGATATCCTTAAAAAAGGAAAAGAAATTGATGCTACTACCAAAGAAGGCCTTGATAAAGCAAAGCAGTATGGGGTAAGTGGTGTTCCTACAATTGTCTTTTTAAAAAATGGAGAAAAGGTAAAATCTGTGGACAATCTGGAGGATTTCGAAAAGATTTTAGACAATAAATCTTTAAGTGACTACTAAAATGCTTCCCATAAAAGGATTGCAGAAAACATCACTTATTGATTTTTCTCCTTATACTACTTCTGTTGTTTTTTTAGGAGGATGTAATTTCAGATGTAAATATTGTCATAATTTTGACTTAGTATTAAATTACAAGGATTTACCAACTCTCAAGGAGAAAGATTTGATTAACTTTTTTATATCTAAAAAGGGATGGATAGATGCAGTCACAATTACAGGGGGCGAACCTACCTTATATCCTGAACTGATAGACTTTTTGAGGGAGCTAAAAAAATTAGGGTTGAAAATAAAACTTGATACTAATGGTACAAATCCTGATCTTTTATGGGATATGCTTGATGAAGGGCTTTTAGATTATGTGGCTATGGACTTTAAGGCTCCTTTCAATAAATATGAGAATATTACTGTTTTTCCTGTGGATACCGATAAACTTAAGCGTTCAATTTCTTTGATAAGGAATTCAAATGTTGATTATGAGTTTAGGATTACCGTTGTTCCGGGGCTAGTTGATAAAGAAGATATCCAAAACATATGTCATTATTTAAAGGATTCTAAGAGGTTTGCAATTCAGGCCTTTAGGGGAAGATATGGTTTGCTTGATAAGTCCTTTGAAGATGTGAATGGTTTTTCCGGGCCTGAGCTTAAGGAAATGAAGGAATTAGCAGAGCCTTACTTTAAGGAAGTTATCCTGAGAGACGGGAGCTAATTTTTTAGGAATTTATGGAAAAAATAATTGCTCATTTGGACATGGATTGTTTTTTTTGCCAGTGTGAGATTAAAAAAAAGCCTGAACTGGGGAAAAAACCAGTAATTGTAGGAAATACCGGGGCCAGAGGTGTGGTTAGCGCTGCTAACTATGAGGCCAGAAAATTCGGTGTTTACTCAGCAATACCTATTTCTAGAGCGAGGATGCTTTGCCCTGAGGGGATTTTTTTACCTGTTGATAAAAGCCTATATTCAAAAGAGTCATCAAAAATTATGGATAATTTGGCTTTGGTTGTTGAGGATATTGAGCAGGTTTCAATTGATGAGGCATATCTTGATATAACAATGCTGACACTTGAGAAGGGCTCTATGGAAAATGCTGCGCAATACTTACAATCACTGGTAAAAAATGCCAGCGGAATGAGTTGTTCTGTAGGTGTTTCAAATTCAAGGATTGTTTCCAAAATCGCGTCAGATTTTAAAAAACCTGGTGGGATTACGATTGTTAGGGATACAAAAAAGTTTTTGGCTGATTTGGATATCGGTAAAATCCCAGGAATAGGTAAAGTTACTAAACAACGATTTATTGCGAAGAATGTTAAAACTATTGGCGAGCTTGCTGACATGGACAAATTTAAGCTAATGGATGACTTTGGAAGGCATGGTGTTGTTTTACAAAATGTTGCGCGAGGTCTTGACAGAACTTATTTAAGCAAAAGGTATAAAGCAAAAAGCTATAGCAGGGAGGATACTTTTTCTGAGGATGTTTCTTGTTATTCAGTACTTTTAGACAATTTTATGGAAATAAGCAAGAGGGTTGTGAAAGATTTGTCTAATTATTATTTCAGAACAGTTTCTATTAAGATACGTTACTCAAATTTTAAGACAATAACAAGGGATTTTTCTTTTAAAACTCCTCAAAGCAGCATAAAAGCCGTTGAGAAAGCTTCTAGAGAGCTTTTTGACAGGAATTATGAAAGGGGTAGAGGCGTAAGGCTTATTGGTGTTAAACTCAGCAATATATCAGGGGGTACTGAGAAGCAATTAACTTTGAGTACTTTTTTTGATTCAAATAAGTAATACAATTAAAAATCCAAGAAGAGAACCTGCGCTAATAAAAGGCATTGCAGGATAATATCTGTCTTTTTTGCCATATGTCAATAGCATAAAAAGAGCAAATGTAGTTGTGGCAATAATAATTATTGGGTATAGGAAAGAGGCATAGGTTTTCATAATAGTCCCTGCAAAAATTAAAGGAAATGCTACATCTCCGCCACCGAGGATTGCATTTTTTAAAGTCTGTGTATGTTTTAATTTTTGGCTCTTTTTTGCTTTTTTTCTGGTATTTGCGCGTTTATCAGGTTTTAGACAAAACTTACCTGTCTGCGGATTGTAAGGCATCATTAAACCTGCAAATAGTTTATTTTCAGTCTGGTATTTGGCCATAGTGACCATATGCTTGGTTTTCCAGACAGCAATCATATCGTATATTGAAATAATTATCAATAGTGTGAGAGCCGCAGCAATATTAATTCCTACTGAGATAATCAATGCAGCCAGACCACCATAAATAAAAATTTCTGTAAAATTATGGATTACCACGTTTTTTTTAATAACTTTCAAGTAAGCGAGAGCTGAAACAATAAGCAGGGTTGTTAATGTTAGGAGTGTAACAGGAAAACCCATGATATTAAAGGGTAGTAGTCTTAAAGACGGGTTTAAACCTAAGATTTCTAAAAATCTGGCTATGAACTGAGCAATAGCAAAGTAAAGGCATATAATAATGCTTAAGATGAACCACGCTAGCCATATTTTTAGTTGCTTGAATTTTATAATGATAAGAACTAGCAGAGTTCCTATAAGGATTGCAGCTGCTATGTAAATCCATACAAATTTTTCCTCATCTGCATTCAAATCAGGAGGAGCTCCACCTGTATTTGCAAAAGCTTCTTTGTTAGCTTTGGTATCTCCTTTTTGTGCGGATTCTTCGATGTTAACATATTGGTTGATGATTACTAGACCCATCATTTGGGACATTAAAAACAGGAGAACTAAGAAAATTGTTACTTTAAGAGTATGTTTCATGCAAATATACTATATTGATTTCCTTTTTTAAAGTTTTGGTTTTGTTGGGGTTATGTTGAAAATCTAAAATAGGTATTAATTCTTAGAGCTCGTTTATAGTTATTGGCATTTGTATTGCTGTATATCTGGTAAATATAAAGTTAAATTAAGAATCTGGACTAAAGTTAGTCTAATAGTTTCTAGCTCTGGTTATTTATGTAGAAAAAATTGTTTTGATTGAGTAAAAGGCTAAGAAAAAAATCAAGAAGCCCCTCATGTTGGGTGGTTGTGGGGGTGGTTGAAGAATAAACCTGAGAGGCTTCATTTTTTTCAATATATGTATAAGGAAGGCAGAACTAATATATAAATGTTATCATTTTGTATACTGAAGTACTTTTTTAGTAAAGATAATTTTTTTAAAGAGAGCGTATTACATTCCAAAAGGGGGATTTATGGCGAAACTAACACCAGCAATGCAACAGTTTATGAATATTAAGAATAAGCATCCAGATTGTATGCTTTTATTTAGAATGGGGGATTTTTATGAACTATTCTTTGAGGATGCCAGGAAAGCTGCTGAAATATTAGAGATTACTCTTACTAAAAGAGGCCAATTAAATGGGACAGATATTCCCCTTGCCGGGATTCCCTATCATTCTTTAGAGCCTTACCTTGCTAAACTTATAAAAAATAATATTAAAGTGGCTATCTGTGAACAGCTGGAAGACCCTAAATTTGCTAAAGGAGTTGTTAAACGTGACGTTACAAGGATTGTTACTCCTGGCACTGTTATGGAAGATAAAATTTTGGAGTCTTCTGCAAATAATTATCTCGCATGTTTATTGGATGAAGGCTCTAAGATTGCTTTGAGTTTGGTAGATATTACAACTGGTGAGTTTCTTGTGTATGAATTCCCTAATGAACAACTCTATGAAGAATTATCACGATTCTCTCC
>JBNJGV010000056.1:0-3749 GCA_051819785.1 Nanobdellota archaeon
CGCTGAATGTAGTGGCAGTTGTGAGCTGTCAGTTTTTTGAAGAAGATTAGGCATCCAATAAGTTCAAGAATTCTATATGATTAACCTTGCTTTATTTTTTGCTTTGTCATTAATTGTTACAATTCCTTGCTTAGAACTATCACAAATAATAGAAGTGCTGTTAAACTTGCATTCTTCGAGAGGATACTTTTTGTTATTAATCCTTAATGAGCCAATATCCAGAGCATATTTATCAGATATTCTAAACCCATTTTCTATTTTTTCAACAAATGGAGCTTCGTTGTCAAAGAAAAAATTATAATTTAGTTTGTTTGTATTACCTGCTTTATCTGTTGCTAAAACACCTACAGAATAATTCCCCTGCTGCAAGCGACTACCACTTATTCTGCATTCATAAACATGCTTACGGGCTTTCATACAATTATATTCTAAACTCTTATTTGTAGTTATATGAATATTATCATCAGTCAGACCACTTTCTTCATCTCCTATGTCAATATAAAAAGAAATAGTATTCATGTATGTATTGTTATTTTGTTCAACCTCTACCCATGGAGCAAAATCATCATAATAAAAACGATAATATATAGGAGGGTTGTCTTCAATAGACAATTTGATATTATTCCAGCCAATTTTTTGATTTACAGCAATAAAATCACATATGGTTTTTTTATCTTTAAAAACACAGGGAGTATTATTTTTAGGGCGAAGACCATTTATATCAATATTATTAACATCAGGGTTAATAGTAAAATGAACCCTCTTTTTATTGGTATAGGTATTGTTCTTTAAACTTATATCAAATAGAATATAGGAACTATCACCTAAAGAAGCTAACTCATCCATCACCCCCGAATCAACAGGGCCTGAGAGAAAAAATAATTCACTGGGTTTCTGCCAGATAATATTTTTAGTGTCATCACCTAAAATCATTTTTTTACCATTATTTGAAGCATATTCTTTAATCTCTAAAAAAGTGGAATCTTCAAGAGTAATATTTTTTTTATGTCTTGCAAAAATAAAGCAGATTTCTTTATTATCTTTATTTAGCCGAAACTCCATAGCAGTCTTTATATCTTGATGAAAAAAAGTATCCAAAATTGATGAGATATCCCTTTTCTCTACAGAAAATCCGTTTTTTTGAGCAATTTCAAGTATATTCTTCTCATAAACAGCTGCCTGGTTTGGATTCTTGCCAAATAACCCCAAAACTTTTTCGTGAAGGCCAAACATAAATATTAATAAAGAAAAAATCAATAAAACCATTAATATAACCACAAATGCCCGAAAGCTACGCTGAACCTTTAAAACACTTAAAAGCAACATCAGAAGAAGCGATAATACAACTAAAAGAATAACTTTTCCTGAAAGTATAAGTATTGGTTTAAGGCCAAAAGTATTATCTGTTTTTACATTATAATCCTCAAGAGTACTCTGAAATGAAGGGATGTCTTTTTTATCAAGGCCATAATTAAGAAAACAATCAGTATAAGTGCATTCATTTTCTTTGCATATTCTGCTATAACCTATACAATCAAGTCTTGGACAATCACTATAAACAAAACATTCTTGCGCAAAAGAAACAGGCAATATCATTAAAAAAAACAATATCAAAAAATATTTCATAAATGAATATCATCTGATAAATAATATATAAAATTATTCATCTAAAAGAAGCATATCAATATTTTTGAACTGCTTGTAATTATTTTTTTCATTTATCTTCCTTGCGTGTTTGAATTCATCATCAGTCGGCGGTTTGCTAAACCCGTCAACAAACCCGCACTTATTACACTGCCCGCCTTCAGGAACTTTATTTGAACAAAAATCACATTTCTTCATTGCCATATCTAAAAGGTTAAGCTCAATAAATTTAAAGTTTGCGGTTAATCAAAAAGAGATTTTACGGATTTTCTTAGTGATACTGGCTTTTTTCTTCTCATTGAATTTAAGGCACCTTCCAAACTGGTATACCCTGCTTTTGATTCCTGAAAAGCCAAGTGTCTTAGCCATATTTTTCTTAGGAAGATTCCCAAACAGCTTGTAATAAATAGTAGGCGCACCTGTGGTGAAAAAAACAGTAGCTTTCTTGTCTTTCAAAAGACCTTTTGGAATTCCATTCACATAGCGGAAAGCAAACCTTGAAATAAAAACCCTGTCAAGAAAACCCTTTAATACAGCAGGAGGAGCATACCACCAGACAGGGAATATGAAAATAAGATATTTTGACTCTTTAATCTTCTCTTGAAATTCTTTGTTTCTTTCACTTATTTCATAATTTCCGCGAGTATAGTGCTCATTTTCATGAAGAACTGGATCATAATTTTCCTTGTAAAGGTCAATTACTTCAAAATCATCAAGTCTTTCTTTGACCTCACTTAATATATGCTCGCAATGCCCCCCTGTATCTGGATGCGCGTAGATAATAAGATGTTTCATACAATAGGTCAATTAAGATTATATTAAATATTTATCCCTTAACATAAACTAGAATTTAAAAACATTAAACATTTTTAATATAAAGAGCTTATTAAGCCATTGAAGATTTTTCAAACCAGCCAAAGCTTGGCTTTTCAGGAATTCTACCAGAATATGGTTTTATATCAATAAGTGGCGTTCCATCCATCATATCCAAACCCTCAACAATTATATAATCTGCCCTGACCTCCTTTAGCTTAACCCTGCTCAACGAGATAGGGTTGGGTCTGTTAGGACTTCTTGTGGCAAAAACGCCCCTTTTATTACCATCATTAGGAGGATAAGCAAAATTCGACCATTGTGTAACCCTGTCAAGAAAGCACAAGATATATACATGCGAGAATCCCTCTAAATCTTTAAGGCCTTCCCTGAATTCAGGATGAATTTCGATTCTGGCCTCTGTCTTATCCCCTGTTCGCTTAGGAGTGTCAACCTTCTCTTTATACGGCGAATGAACCTTTCCTATTTCTTTTAATTGCATATAACCTACACCCTGGATTGTTCTGACCACATTGAACGTAAAACTGGAAAACTTTTGCATTAATTCTATTAATAATCCTCTCAAAATTGTTTTTATAGAGTTACTCAAATGATTACTTTCTTGAAGGATCAAAAAATATCCTTACTTCAACAAATCCTGATTTATAAACAAAGTGGGATGCTTCATAAATTTTTTTGTATTAAAAACATCTCATACGTCTGTAGCACGATTTTATAATATGTGCCACTTTAAAAATTTATGTGTTTTTCGCTAATTTTAAATATATAATGATATTGGTTTATTAAGGTGAAAACATATGAATACTATTGTCAGGAAAGGAATCGCTTTTGAACAAGACTTGTTGGAACAATTCGATAAGCTGCTTGAAAAACGCGGCTACAAAAACAGGTCCGAAGCAATAAGAGATATAATAAGAAAAGAATTGATTGAAGAGAATATAAGAACCCCTGAAAAAAAGATGATGGCTTCACTCACAATTGTTTTTGATCATCACAAGCACGACATACAACACAAGCTCACGCATAAGCAACACCAGACAGACCTCATAAAAAGCACCCTTCACATCCATTTGAACAAAAATGATTGCATGGAAGTATTGATTCTTGATGGTAAAGTAAAAGATATAAAGAAATTCTCAGATGAGATGCTTGCGACCAAAGGCGTAAAACACGGCAAACTTGTTTTTACAGGTGTATAATCTTCTTCAAAAAACTGACCTCTCAAAACTCCCAACTGATAGCTCACAACTCATAACTGATAACTCACAACT
>JBNJGV010000056.1:3849-7303 GCA_051819785.1 Nanobdellota archaeon
CTCACAACTCATAACTGATAACTCACAACTATTTTTTTAAATATTCAAGCATTTTGTATTGGGTTGATTAAAAGTGCCTTTTTCTTCAGAGTGGTTTTAGTGAATTCAGGGAGGGTAGATTCTTTCGAAATCTCTGGTTGTGAAATTATTTTTAAGCTGCTGTTGGTTGTATTTATGCTTAAGTTTTCAAGTTGAGTGGCTGTCGAGTCTTTTTTGTCAATAATGTAAAGTGAGCCAAATATAATTGCACCCAAAAGCGTAATAAGAAGAATAAATGAGATTGCCTTAAATATGCTTTTCATAATCTTTGCAAAAATGTAAAATCCTACACATACACAAATTATTATAATCGCTAAATGTAAAACATCTCCCATACATTACTTTTTAGTGCCACTTATTTATAAAACTTTGCTGAAATTATTATTTTTTAATACATAACTATTCGATTCATAATCTTTTTGTAGGCAAATTCTTTTTTAGAAAAATTCTTTATAAAAACAAAAGAATTATAGAAGACTTGTTAATCCAGACTTATTAAAATGCAGAAAATAGCAATACTTGGAGCAGGAGCGTTTGGTTTTGCCATTGCAAAACTTATAGGAGAAAATCATATGCAAAAAGAGATAGCTCTTTATGATGTAAATCCTAACTTTATAAGTCATATAGAATCTACAAGAGAGCATCCTGTATTTCATGAAAGTGTTAAGCTCCCTGAAAATATAGTTGTAACTAAGGATTTAAAAGAAGCTGTAGATCGCGCAGATTTGGTTGTTTTGGCAATTCCTACAAAATTTTTCAGAGATGCTATTGGCAAGTTTAAAGCTTTACTAAAAGACGAAGTTATTTTTTTGAATCTTGCAAAAGGGCTTGAGCTCAATACCAATATGCGGATTTCCCAGATTATTGAGCAAGAATTATCTTCACAAAAAATCAATTACAAGATATGTGTTCTTTCAGGTGGAATGATTGCAAGGGAAGTCACTTTACAGAACCCTCTTTGTGCTGAACTTGCATGTACTGATAAACAAACTGCAAAGGCTGTTGCAAGGCTCTTATGGAGTGATTATTTAAGAATTGAAACTACTGACGATGTTATTGGTGTTGGCTTGGCCGGCGCATTTAAGAATGTTATAGCTATAGGCGCAGGCATTTTTGATGGCTTAAATTATGGAGAAAGCTCCAAGTCTGCTTTTGTTTCTGCAGCTGCCATGGAAATACAAAACCTGGCTCTTTGTATGGGCGCTAAAAAAGAAACTTTCGGTCCGGGTACACAAGCTTGGTTTGGTGATTTAATGACTACTTGTTTTGGTGCCTCGCGAAATAGAGAGTTGGGAGAGTTTATTGGTAAAGGGATGAGTGTAAATGATGCAGTAGATTCTATGCTCAAAGAAAATAAATCTATAGAAGGTTATCTAACAACAGGTGTTGTTCACTCTCTTAGCAAAAATAAGAATATTAAAACTCCCTTGCTTAATGATATTTATAATGTGCTGTATAATGGCAAAAAACCACTGGATTTTGTTAAGCACTTTATAAAAGAGTGGTAATAACTATTTTTGTTATTGAAAATCTCGGCAGAGATTTGAATAGGGGTAAAATACCCTGTCTTTTAGGGCGTGATTTTCAATTCCAAAAAATCGACGCAAGACGGCTACAAAGAAATGTTTCCATTTCTTGAACCAAAAATTCGATGAATTTTTGTTATCTCCAACTTAAAGGTAGGGGTATTACGCTCGCCTTGCTCCATGTCGATTTTTTGTTATATATGTATTTTTTTCGATTACCATTATAAAAAAGTGATAAAAATTTATATATCCCTCTTCCTAAAAAGCATTTATGAAGTTTAAGGCTAAGAAAAAAAATTCTATTTCGGAAAAACAAAAAGAAAAATACAAGCAAAGCGAGATAGATATTGCATATAGTTTTTCAAAGGAAATATTCAAAGAATTTGGTAATTTTATAAGAGCAATAGTTCTTTTCGGAAGCAATGCTACAAACCCAAATAACCATGAAGGCGATATAGATATTTTATTAGTTGTTGATGATGTAAGTTATCATATGACTCCTGAAATCGTTGAATCATACAGGCTTACGATTGAAAACACTATACTAAAGGTTTCAAAGCGAATCCATGTAACCACTCTTAAATTTACTTCTTTTTGGGATTATATAAGATTGGGTGACCCTGTTGGGCTTAATATATTAAGAGATGGTGTTGCGCTAATTGATACTGGCTTTTTCACACCAATGCAGATGCTGTTATATAATGGTGAGGTAAGACCTTCTAATGAAGCAGTAATGTCATATATTTCGAGGGCGCCTCAGGCTCTTCATCGCTCAAGATGGCACCTGTTGCAGGCTACGCTTGATTTATATTGGTCAGTTATAGATGCAGCTCAAGCGGCAATAATGAAAGCTGGCGAGATGCCTCCCAATCCTGCTGATGCTTCCCGCGTTCTTGAAAAGCTGGTAAGTCAAAAATTAATCTCAAAAAAGCAGCCTAAAACCATGGCTTTTTTCTATAAACTTGGCAAACAAATTATACATCATAAGAAAACGGATGTAAATGGAAAAGAATATGAAGATTATTATAAAAGAGCTAAAGATTTTGTTGATGAATTAAAAAAATTCGCAAAAGGTAAATAAAAAAATAAAATTTTTTATTTCTTAAAAGCAATTACTGCAAGCGCAATAACTCCTCCTAATAAAATTACAAATGTCAGACCCAGTAGTACCAAGAAAGTTGTTGAGTCATAAAATGATTCCTTAGTACTGCTCTCGTCAATTGGCTGTGCTTTTGTAACATCTTCTTTTTGCTGTGTAGGAGGTTGCTTGTTCTCTATTACTTCAACTTCCTGGCTTTCTTCTTCATCACCATTCTCTGTTGATGTACTATCGTCATCACTTCCTGAACTGCTTGTTGAATCTCTATCACAATCTCTAACAGTTAGGGGCAATCTCTTTAATTCGTATTTACCGCTGTCTTCGTAGTATGCTTTTATTTCAATGTCATATGTTCCTTCATTTATTGAGTCGTCTATATCAAAGTTATAGGTCTTTTCATACTCTGTGTCATCATCGTCATAATCGCCTTCTTCAAGGTCAAAGAACTGGCTGTCGCTTATGCCAAGAGCTCCGTTTTCAACAGCTAACTCTACACCATCTTGATCATCTGCGCCAATATTCTTAACTTCTACTCTAAGGGTGACATCTCTATAGCAACTTACAGTAGTAGGTTGTAATTGGGCTCTCTTGAAGATTATATCATCATCTTCTTTTTCAACATCAACTTCTATATCTAAGATTATTTCGTAATCAGTCCCATCTTCGTCTTCGCCTGTGATTTCTAATTCAAGGTCGTAAGTATCTTCATCAGTTTCTTCAGGAATATCAAATTTAAGAGTGACACTGTCTTCCTCTTCTGGATCAAGCTTGCCTATCTCTTCTTCTTCTT
>JBNJGV010000057.1:0-7226 GCA_051819785.1 Nanobdellota archaeon
CCTACCCATACTCACTAATCGTTCGTAGCTTAAGATGAATCTTAAGTTTAGGTTGGGGATGGGCTTGCAATCAATAAACCCAAAATTTTTGTTATTTTAAAAGAAATTCAAATGTTCAGTTCGGCGTATTTTGTTTTATGTTTTTTATCGGCCAAATAAAAACCTTTATAAATAACCTCTTTGTCCGATGATTATTGCTTAAGCCCGAGTTCATAAGGGAGCGCCTGTTAGGGTTTGCTTATAGCGAATTCTGAACAGGCAAATATATATTAAATGTTTAAAATGGTTGAAAAAAATCAAAATGAAAATTTCAGACACCTTGTAAGGGTGAAGAACACTGATCTTGAGGGTAAAATGCAAACTCTTGTTGCGCTCTCTAAAATTAAGGGTGCAGGGGTTATGTTTGCGAATGCTGTCTGCAAAAAAGCAGAAATTCCTGGAGCAAGAAAGGTAGGCGATCTTGAAGACAAAGAGGTTGCAAAGATTGAAGAAGTTTTTGATAATCCTTCTAAATACGGCATCCCTTCTTGGATGTTTAACAGGAGAAAGGATTATGAAGAAGGTGTTGATAAGCATCTTTATACTTCTGATTTGGATTTTACTAAAAACAACGACCTCAGAAGGTTGCAAAAAACTAAGTCTTATAGAGGGCTTAGGAACTCATGGGGTCTTACTGTAAGGGGCCAGAGCACTAAGGCGCATTTCAGGAAAGCTAATAAGAAAGGCTTGGGAGCCAAAAAGAAGAAATGATGAAAAATGGGCGATCCTAAAAGAACAAAAAAGAAATATGATACACCTCGTCATCCGTGGGTAAAAGAAGTTATAGATAGTGAGAAAGAGTTGATGAGAGAGTACGGCTTAAAAAACAAAAAAGAAGTTTGGAAAGTCAAATCTGAACTTAGGAACCTTAAGGCTCAAAGCAAAGAGCAAAGCAAGGAGTTAAGTGAAGGGAGCGAAGATAAAGGCGAGGCTCTGCTTCAAAAGCTTAGGAAAATTGGTGTTCTTAATGAAAGTCAGGGACTTGATGACGTTTTGGGACTAGATATAAAGGATTTAATGGAAAGGCGGCTACAGACTGTTCTTTACAGAAAGAATCTGGCTAATTCAATAAAACAGGCAAGACAATTTATTGTGCATAACCATGTGTTAGTTAAGGACAAAGTAATCAATGTTCCAGGTTACATGGTAAAAACAGATGAAGAAGCTTCAATTAGTTTTTCAATAGGCTCTGCGCTTTCAAGTGCAGAACATCCTGAAATTTCAATTTTACAAAATAAGGTTCAAAGAGTTGAAGAATAATGGCTGGAAAAGAACAAAAAAAGGACACGAATCAAGATGCTCCAAAAAGACAACCCCTTAAATGGGGTGTGGCGCACATCTTTTCATCTTACAACAACACTGTAATTCATATAACTGATGTGACAGGCAGTGAAACAATTGCAAGGGTTTCAGGTGGAATGGTTGTGAAAGCTGATAGGCTTGAATCTTCTCCTACTGCTGCCATGGTTGCTGCAAAACAGGCAGCTGAGACTGCTAGAGAAAAAGGAATTAACGCTCTTCAGGTAAGAATAAGTGCAAAAGGCGGCCATAATGGTCCTATGAATCCTGGTCAGGGAGCGCAAGCGGCAGTTAGAGCACTTGCAAGAGTAGGTATTAAAATTGGTTTTATACAGGATTGTACTCCTGTGCCTCATGATGGATGCAGGAAGAAAGGCGGCAGAAGAGGTAGGAGAGTCTAAAAATGGAAATACGTGTGCTTGAAAAGAAGGATAAGGCTTTGAGTTTCATGCTGAACAATTCAACTCCAGGTTATGCGAACACCATCCGAAGATTAATCGTAAATAGGACGCCTACACTTGCTATAGAGGATGTTGAATTTAAGACAAATAATTCAGCTCTTTATGATGAGGTGTTAGCCCATAGATTGGGTCTTTTACCTTTGGAAACTGATTTATCTTCATATAACAAAAAATCTGAGTGTAGTTGTCAAGGAGAAGGATGTGCCCAGTGTGAAGTTAAGTTAACTTTGAAAGCTGATGGTCCAGGTACTGTATACGCTTCTGCGCTTAAAAGTCAGGATCCAAAAATAAAGCCAGTTTATCCGGACATGCCAATAGTTAAACTACAAAAGGATCAGAGTATTGAATTAGTTGGAAAAGCTGTTCTTGGAATGGGCAAAGATCATACCAAATGGGCTCCAGGGCATGTATGGTATACATATAAACCAAAAATAACAATAAATCAAAATTCATCTAAATTTAATGAGGTAAAAGACCAATTCCCTCCTCAGATATTCAAAAATGGGAAGATAGATAAGAATTTAATAAACACTCCCGAACTTGTTGATGCTTGTGAGGGTGTTTGTGATGAAGTACTTAAAGTAGATTATGATGATAAGTCATTTATTTTCCATCTGGAAAGTTGGGGACAACTTTCTCCAGGTGAGATAGTTAATGAAGCCATGGGCGCATTTAACCAGATAATAGATGACTTTGCAGCACAGGTAAAAGAGTTAAACTAGATGTTAAGGTTATGTCAAAGTTAACCTCGAAAAGTGTGGCATTGGAAATCACCCGGGTTTTTGATTGATTGGCTTTCGTGAGCTGAAGATTAAAAATTTGTGGGGCTGTTGCCGTCCTCAGTCGCAATAAACTCCTTTGCGGGGGTGCCGGAGTGGTCAAACGGGCCAGGTTGAGGGCCTGGTGGCTTAGTGCCTGCGCGAGTTCAAACCTCGTCCCCCGCATTTTGTGGGGTATAGATGGGAGTCAGTGACTCCTTTTAAGTTCATAAAAAAAGTGTATGAAAGAAAATGAAAACCAACACGCAAATTAACAACCTTGTACAGGAACTTAGAAAACAAGGCAACCAGGGTAAGGTAAAGTTATGGAGAAGACTTGCCTCTGATATAGAGAAGCCTACCAGGCAGAGGAAATCAGTTAATCTGGCAAAGATAGATTACATGACTAATGAAGATGAGATAATTGTTGTGCCAGGTAAGGTTCTTGGTGGTGGTCAACTAAGTCATAAGTTGACTGTTGCTGCATTAAATTTTTCAAGGCAAGCCCTTGAAAAGATTGAAAACTCAAGTTGCCAGGCGTATTCGATAGCAGAATTAATGAAAAATAATCCTGAAGGAAAAAACGTGAGGATATTAATATGATAATCATCAATGCTGAGAATAACATACTTGGAAGGATTGCAACATTTGCTGCAAAGAAAGCCTTACTAGGAGAAGATATTAGGATAGTCAACTCTGAAAAAGCCATTATTTCCGGCAGTAAATCTGATGTATTAAAAAAATACAGGGCTAACAGGAATAGAGGTATTCCATTAAATGGGCCATATTACAAAAGGTCTCCTGAACAGATTGTTAAACGAACAATCAGGGGCATGTTGCCTTACAAAAAAGGTAAAGGGAGGACAGCTTTCAAAAAAATACTTTGTTATAGGGGTATTCCTGAAGAATTTACAAATAAAGAATTTGCACAAATCCCGTCTGCAGATTATCATAAATTGACTCAGACGCAGACAACAAAGGTTGAAGAAATATCAAAAGAATTAGGTGCTAACTTATGAAGGTCGTACATAAAAGCGGAATACGAAAACGAGCAGTTGCTCGTGCAACAATTAAAGAAGGCAAGGGGAATTTCAAGGTAAATAATGTTTCAATAGATAATATCTCCCCCCGTTTGGCTCAGATGAAGATGCTTGAACCTGTAGTTCTCTCTGATGGTCTTGCAGATAAAGCAGATATTTCTGTAAGTGTTAAGGGCGGAGGATATATGTCTCAGGCAGAAGCTGTAAGATTAGCTGTTGCAAGGGCTTTATTGGAGTTTACAGGGAGCAAAAAACTAAAGGAAATTTTCCTTAGTTACGACCGGCAGCTTACTGTTGCTGATGTTAGGCGTAAAGAAATGTATAAACCGAACGATTCAAAAGCACGGTCTAAGCGTCAGAAATCTTATAGGTGATTTTAATGATTCCAGTCAGATGCTATAGCTGTGGGAAACCCATAGCACATTTATGGGAAAAGTATAAAGAAAGAATAGAAAATAAAGAAGACGCTCAAAAAGTTCTTGATGATTTGGGCATGACTCGTTTTTGTTGTAGACAGGCTTTCTTGTCCCACGTTGAACTGATTGATGTTTCTTCAAGGTTTAAGAAATATTAATCTTATTTTTTTATTTTAATATATAATAAGTACAAAGCTTATATTAACTACTTTATTGCGTAAACATTCTGTTTTCTTTTAGTACTCGGTTTTTAATTGCAAAAGAATGTCTCTCGTTTAGCTCCACCATAAATAACTTAAGTGTGTTGCGTTGTTATTTTTTCCATATATAGTTTTATCAGGCTTATTCAGATATAAATACCATTTGCTTTTATCCGGACCAGTATATGTAGTTCTCATAGCTTTTGCAATCAGCAGCCCTTCTCCTTGTTTAACCTTATCAGTGATTTCTGCATAAGCTTTATTATTAACCAAATTTTTAGGCATATCTTCTTTTGAGCAGGATATTATCTCAACCAGCCTATTTGATTCTTTAAAATCAATTAATCTTTTGTTTTTTATTGTAAAATCTTCTACCTCTTGTTTTAGTGATTCATAGTCTTTATTACTGAACATTATTGCGAATTTGTATCCTGTAAATGCGTTTTGCCCGATTGCTTTTTCATTAGGCTGCACAAAAGTAAAGTAATTTTCTGGTTTCAATTCTCTAAACTTTCCTTCTCCTGAATTATTCATAAAATACATGCTTGGATATTTTTTGTCTTTGTCCATTTTTTTCACTTTATTATACTCTCTTCTGGGCGTTGATGTATAATATTGTGGGTAAAACGCCCAGAAAAAGTTGTTGTGCTGTAATTACAGCACAATAAACACTACCACCACTACCAAAAAAACAGCAATGGTTGATAAGGCGGTGTCCTTCATAATAGTAATTATGGCTAATCTATTATTTATAATTTTCTAAAAAATCATGTTGTTCTGTTATATTTAGCTAAAGAAAAAGTGGGAACACCTGCGGATGGACAATCTAGACTTCTCTGGCTACCCTTGCCCTTCCTTGGCTTTGCTACCCTACAAGCGCTAGTCCAGACAATTAGGGCTGCTCCCGTCAAGGCCTGACCCGGTTCTTATCTGTACCGGCCCTGTAGGACAAAGCTTCATTGTCCAGGCAAGGACCAAAAGTAAGCCTAAAAAGCCTCTCCGCAGGCTTCGGCCCTGCCGTAAAGCCCGTTGGCAGTAACAAAGGAGGGCTAACCCCTCGGCCTATCCCACAATCTTCCGAGAATTTCAATCTTTTTAAATAGTTTTTGGCCTGCTTGCATTAGTTTTTTATATTGAGAGTGCTTTCCGGTATTAATGGTAATGTACCAAGCAACAAGATTTGCCAATGAATTGGGCAAGAAAGTTAATGAAGATGTAACCGATGTACTTACAGGGCATGATCCTTCAATTGTTTATGTCAGGGACAAGCACAAGGTAGTTGTTGGTGCGTTCAATTATGGTTTGCGGGATGATGAGTATAGTAATCTTTCTCAAATTTGCTTTTCCTCTCCGAGGATGATAGTTCCTTATGGTAAAAGTGTTGCGCCTTTTGCAAAAGATGCTGAAGGCTCGCTCGTAGGGCTTGACATAGGCCGCAAATTATCAGAACTTGAAAAGTCACCTGATACAGCAGTTTATTTTTCTGATGAGTCTCTTGATAGAATTGCTCATAAATTTGAAGAGAAAGATTACAAGAGATATTTTTAAGATTAAAAATATAAATAAGTTTTATGTTTTTAGCTGAATGTCTTATTTTACTACAAGCATTAATAATAAGAATATATATTTTACAACCGAGGACGAGTATTCTAAAGGTTGGTTTTACCCACGTTATAAAGGAGGGGGTGTTCATGAGAGAAAAGTGGTTGAACTGGTTTTAGAATGTTGTAAAAGGGAGAATGTTTTTTTTGATATTGGCGCCCATCTTGGTTTTTTCACATGTGTGGCGGGTTCTGTTCTACCTCACATCTCAGTTCACGGGTTTGAAATGGAAAAAAACGCCTTTAGATTGCTGGAAAAGAATGTTAATTTTAATTCTCTTTCTAATGTTTCACTGCATAATTGCGCTGTTTCGGATACTAATGAAAACTTGTTTTATGAAAAGTCTAATTTACCCTGCGAAAAAACTGCGCCCAAAACCGAGGGTAATTGTTTAGTCCAGACGATCGCTGTAAGACTTGATAGTTTAAGCGTTTTACCTAATGTTCTGAAAATTGATGTAGAAGGTTTTGAATTGCAGGTTTTAAAAGGCATGTCAGGTATAATCAACAAAGTTAAAGCAATATTTATAGAAATTCATCCAAACCTGTATGATAAGTCAACAGCTGCTGAAATTCTTAGGCTTCTAAAAGGCTTCAGGGTTTATGAAATATGCGACCATCGCCGGAGAGCTGATGCTGATCTGATTAAAGTTTCTTCACCGGATTTTCCCTATAATAATATGCTTTATGCATTCAGAAGATAAGTGAATAATTATAAATAAAATCAAAAAAGCACCGGGTGGGACTCGAACCCACGCATAATCGGGTTGCAGCCGATCGCCTTAGCCGCTTGGCTACCGGTGCGCGTATATTGAGGCATTTAGAAATTATTTATAAAACTTTTCAATAAGTATTAATTACCTTTGTTATTTCCTTTTTTTATGTTTGTATGTAAGCGTTGTGGTTATTGTTGTCAACTTGATGTGGTTGTTGATAATAATGATATAAATAGATTAAAAAAAATAGGTAAAACTAATTTTACAATTGAAAGGGGTGGAAAGACTTTTCTTAAGCATAAAGAAAATTATTGTATTTTTTTTAAAGATGGTCTTTGCTCTGTATATTCTGCACGGCCTCAAGTATGCAGGCGCTTTCCTTACGAAAGCGATGGAACATTGAGCGAAAAATGCAAGCAAAGAAAAGACTTTAATAGCAGGGTGGAAAGAAGGATTGTTGAATTCATGATTCAAAAAGAAATACAAGAAAGTCCACGAAAATAAATTTTTTCCAAATTATAATATTTCGCGGGCAATAATCGCGTAATATATATGGGATTTGTAGCGGACTAGAAGGCAGCACCGAGCAAAAGAATATTTGTTAAGCTCGGTTGGCCATCTAGTTTTGTAATTTCTGTTTAGCGGACCAGGAGGGATTCGAACCCCCGATCTACGGCTGTCTTTGCGCGAGCAAAG
>JBNJGV010000058.1:0-7153 GCA_051819785.1 Nanobdellota archaeon
GGGCAAGCATAAGTACGAGACTGTTGATGATGTCATAAAAAAAAGAATGCTAAGCGAAGAAAACACTGAATTAATGAGACCTGACTATGAAATAAATTCTTTAAGGGAATTACCTGGAGTATTAGAGGATTTAGACATGAAACTTATAAAATATCAGTTTAGTAATTAGTTCTTTTTCCCGGTATATATTAAAAATTTTTAAAGGAATAATCATTTTGGGTATGGATGGAAAAGTTCAAGCTAGTAAGCGATTTTAAGCCAAGGGGTTCACAACCTCAGGCAATAGAAAAGCTCACAAATGGTCTTAAAGAGAAACAGCAATTTCAGACATTGTTAGGGGTTACTGGTAGTGGCAAGACATTTACCATGGCTAATGTAATTTCTAAAATAAATAAGCCTACACTAGTCATTGCCCATAATAAAACTCTGGCTGCACAATTGCATAATGAATTAAAGGAACTTTTTCCTGAAAACAGGGTAGAATTCTTTGTTTCCTATTATGATTATTATCAGCCTGAAAGTTATATCCCACAAAAAGACCAGTATATTGAAAAAGATGCTCAAATCAACCCAAGGATAGAACAGATGAGACTTTCAGCAACTGCTTCTGTGCTTTCAAGAAATGATACAATTATTGTTTCAAGTATTTCCTGCATTTATGGGCTTGGAAACCCTGAGAATTTCAGGAATTTAGGCTTTGAATTAAAAGTGGGCCAGAACATAAATAGAAAAGATATTTTGCAGGCTCTTATTAAAATACAGTTTGAAAGAAATGACACTGAACTGATGCCTGGAAGATTCAGGGTAAGAGGGGATGTTATAGATATTATTCCGGGTTATCATAATGATATAATCAGAATAGAGCTATTCGGCCCAGAAATTGAAAAAATAAAGCTTATTGAAAAAAAGACAGGTAATGTCCTTGAAGATATGCAGTATTTTCATTTTTTTCCTGCAAAACATTTTGTGATTCCTGAATCAACACAAGAACTGGCAATATCAGCTATTAAAGAAGAGCTTGAGCAGGAACTTCCCAAACTTGATATGATGGAAGCTCATCGTCTTAAGCAAAGGACACAATATGATATAGAAATGATTGAAGAGACTGGCTATTGCAAGGGTATTGAGAATTATTCACGGCATTTTGATTTCAGGAAATCTGGTGAAAAGCCATATTGCCTTCTTGATTATTTTCCTGAAGATTTTTTGATGATAATAGATGAAAGCCACCAGACACTTCCCCAGGCTCATGCTATGTATAAGGGTGACCGCTCCAGAAAAAGGCCGTTAGTTGAATATGGTTTCCGTCTTCCTTCTGCATTTGATAATCGCCCGTTGACGTTTGAGGAGTTTGAAGGATATTTTAAGAATACTGTTTTTGTTTCAGCAACACCAAGTGAATATGAAATGAAAAATTCAAGCCAGGTTGTTGAGCAGATTATACGGCCAACTGGATTGCTTGATCCTAAAGTTGAAGTTAGAAAGACGCATGGGCAAATAAATGATCTTAAAGCTGAGATTAATCAAACCATCCACAAGGAAAACAGGGTTCTGGTTACAACTCTTACAAAAAAACTGGCTGAAGAGTTAACGGACTTTTTACTTGCAGAAGGGATTAAGACAAAGTATCTTCATTCTGAGATTGATACGCTAGAGAGAAACGAGATAATCAGAGAACTAAGGCTTGGTGAATTTGATGTTTTAGTCGGCATAAATCTTCTCAGGGAAGGCCTTGACATCCCTGAAGTGGGTTTTATCGGGATACTTGATGCTGACAAAGAGGGTTTTTTGAGGAATCATAGGAGCCTTATACAGACCATCGGCCGGGCTGCCAGGAATTCAGAAAGTTATGTTGTCTTGTATGCTGACAATATTACTGATTCTATTAAAACTGCAGTTGATGAGACTGAAAGAAGAAGAAAAATCCAGATTGAATTTAATAAAAAGTATAATATAAAGCCAGAGACAATCATTAAGCCTGTTAAAGAAAAAGAAGTGTCCTCAGTTGAAAAAGTGAACAAATCTGAATTGCCCAACCTTATAATCCAGCTCGAAGCTGAAATGAAACAAGCAGCTGAAAGCATGGATTTTGAGTCAGCAATAGAAATAAGGGAAAGAATCAAAAAATTGAAAGAAAACTATTAAATAATAAATTTTATTCCCTATAGATATTATGCTGGAAGCAACTAAACAACCATATCCTGACAAACGAAGTATATTGGAAATTATTGATGTTACATTTTCTGATTCGACAAGTGCAGATAAACTTTTTTCTAAGACAATAGAAAATTATGCTCTCCTTGCAGATAGAGTGTATGAGGAAATTACAAACATAGATTCTGCCAGTGAATACTTTAATAGTGATTTAGAAAATAACTCAAAGGTTTTAATCCATTATTTGGATAAAGATTCTCAACACTTTGCATTGCTCGAAAAGAATAATATCTCTGCATCAGGTTACACTAGTAATTTTGCGGGTTCTTCTTTTTATAGTGCTTGTAATCCTAAAAAGGTAAATGATAGTATAGAAAGTGCTCTTTCAGATAGATCAGATGCAAGAGTGAAGAGATGGTGGAATGGTTATAGTATGTTTGAATTTGCAATAAAAAATCATGAGTTTATTAATTATATGCATAAAATTCTTTATAATAAAGGTTTTATGTAATACCTTTAATAACCATATAGATTTCTAAAATATTTTTTAGTTTTTTAAAAATA
The DNA here is from genome assembly GCA_051819785.1 of Nanobdellota archaeon. GTDB lineage: Archaea > Nanobdellota > Nanobdellia > Woesearchaeales > DSVV01 > CAZBGG01. The sequence goes on from JBNJGV010000058.1 coordinate 2,719, forward strand.
ATTTAATAGACTGGAATTTTATTATTCTGGCAGAGGGAGCATAACATAAAATGTTGTACTCTCATTGTTCTCTACGGATATTTTTCCACCTATCAGTTGAGTGGCCTTACTAGCAATAGCTAATCCTAAACCTAATCCTGGATAAAATTTATTATAAAAACTTCTTGTTCCATAGATTTGTTTGAAGTCACAGAAAATATCATCCAAATTTTCATCAGGTATGCCTATTCCTGTGTCAGAAACACTAAATAGAACCCTTTTTGTTCCGCTATTAAAGTAATCCATGTTAAGCTCAATCTTACCCCCTTTTGTAAATTTTATAGAGTTACTAACTAAATTTTCAAGAATTAGCTGTGTATTTTCCTTATCAAGATAAACTATTTTAGGAACCTTTTCAGTTTTACTGATTTTAAAGTCTATTCCTTTTTCATAGGCCGGCGCGCTGAACCTATTATGGATTTGGTCAAGGAGTGATTCAATATTGGTGTATGAGGGAGTATTCTGTTTATTATGCGAATCTAAATAATTAAATTGAATAAGTTTTTCAGAAATATCAGTCATTCTTTCACAAGAGTCCTTTGCAAGATTTATATATTCTTCAAGTGCAGTTTGTTTATTTTCATTTTCAATAAGATACAAACTTCCTGCAATGCCATTAAGTGGTGTTCTTAATTCATGAGCAAAATTAAGTAATAATTCTCTTTTCTTATCTAAAAGGGAAATTTTATCTTTTCCTTTATGATTTTCGCTTTCAACTATGCCTGAAATAGATTCCAATTCTTGGTAATGACCTATATACCCTTGCTTTGGAAGGTATCTTCCTGTAAACAATACCTCTTTCTTATTCCCATTGCTAAGATTTATTTTTCCCTTTTTTTGTACATAATCATTTCTATGAAGCTCTAAAACATTGGAGTCAATAAGAGAAACAAGTCCTGCGGAGTCTTTCTCTATAAGCTCTTCAATAGAAAAACCTGTAAAATTGCTTGCTGCATTGTTAGTATAATTAGTTTGTTTCGAGAAATCTTTGTAAAGAGTAGGTATTGGCAAATTGTCTATAACTATTTTCTGAGAATCATAAGCCTTTGCTTTACTCTGGTCGTAGTAGTCGGTATTTTTGTTCTTGTCGCTTTTCACTAGTATAATTAGTAACATTGCGCTTTATAAATCTTTTGGTAGAAAATACTTCTGAGCCCGAAAATTTGTCACAAAAAACTGGATATAATTCAGATTTGTGATAAAAAAATATCATTGAAATTTTACTCATGAAAACCTACTACATTTTTAGGTTTTTCATAATTTAGCCATTTATCGAAGACTTCTTTGGCTTTTTTATCTTCATTAAGCTTTTTGAATACATAGTCAAATTGGGCTTTATGAATTTTACACCAATCCGTTGAAGGAATATTAGTTATAACAGACCCAGTATTGACATAATTCAGGACAGGGCATACTCCACAAAATGGCTTGTATACACATTTATCACAATATAATGTGTCGTTGATTGAAGCACTGATTACATTACAAGCACAAGTGTTTGTTGTTAATTCTTCATAGCTTTGATCAGCTGTTCCTAACTTGAAAACGTCATCATCAATCATTCTTCCTTCATCACATGTATATATATTTCCATCATAATTATAAACCAACTGTCCTATAACTGCCCCACATGGGCTTCTTAGCTCTGCAAAATTAGGGTCTGTTCTTTCAAATAATTTTCTTAAAATCAGATATGTCTTCCATTCTATGAAAGATGTTCCATTGTAATTTAATTCAAGAATGTAATTTAATGATTTTTTCCAAAAATCTATAAATTCATCAGCAGTTGGAGCTATATCCTGGTTTTTTTCAGCATATCCTAAATTATTCATTGGTCTAAGGAATATTCTTTTAAAGCCATGTTCAATATAGGTATCAACAATCTCTTTGGATTTTTCTAGAGAGTGTTTTGTAGCTGTAAGCAAAGCATTAAGTTTGTGTGGGTACCGCCCCTGTTTATGAAATTCCTGGGTTTTTTTAATCCATTTGCTTACAGTCGAGTAGCCTGACCTGCAAGCATTATGAACTTCTTTAGGCCCATCAAGAGAAGTGCATAAAGGAATTTCATTATCCATTAAAAACTCTAATACTTCGTCAGTCATTAAGGTAAGATTAGAGACTACTGAAAACCTTAAGCTTTTTTTGTAGGTAATGTTCTTGTCTCTTGCATAATCAACTACAAATTTGAGTGTTTCAAAATTCATTAAAGGCTCACCGCCTTGAAACTCGATTGTTATAGCTTCTGAAGGTGTCTGGAAAATTACATCTACTATTTTTTTAGCAGTTGCAATGTCAAGATTGTATTTTTCTTCATCTTCATTTTTTGCGCTGGCCTGGCAATACGCGCAATCAAGATTGCAGCGTTTAGTAAGCACAATTATATGCAGGCTTGTACCCTGGAAAAGGAAATCTTTTTTCTTTCTTGTAAATTCAATGCAGTCAGTAATATTATTCTTGTCGAGCAATAGATAATTTTCTTTCAGGCGTTTATATAGTTTAAGATTATCTTTGTATGACCCCTTACTATATATCTTATATTCTGACTCGCTTAAACTTGTCCAGCTTCCTGAGTCACTTACCAAGAGATATTTATCGCCTATTTTCCTTATTCTTATGAAGTTCTCAACAGATTTGGCCCGTTTTTTTTCATTCGATTTGCATACTGGTCTAGAATCCGGAACATCGCCCATATTCTTCATTAAAGCGAAGACATAGTTTGAGAATTTCTCTTTTAATTTATCTAGATTTTCTAGTTTAGGTACCAACTCAATTTCAAACTCATTTGAAATTATATGGCCTTCACAGACCTCTGAAAAATCTTCTAAAGATGCCTCTATTGCTTCTCTTGTATAGAAGTTATTGTCAAGCTTCAAATTAATTTTTTCTACCATTTTGTTAAAAGAAAGATTATTTTTCCTTCCCGGCTTCTTCGCTTTCACTCGAAGATTCCTTGGGTTCAGATGATTCATCCATTTCTTCATCAAATAATTCATCAAGTAAATCATCAGCTGTTTTATCGTCTTCGTTAGCATCTTCTGATGAATACTTTTCATCCCATGGAACTGCTATACCCAATGGGTCATCTGCATAATCTGAATCATCATCTAATAAATCTGCAGATTCTGGGTCATCTAAAAACTCATTATCAAACTCTCCTTCATCAAAACTTTCAGCTCCGCTTTCTGGTGAGGAAGATGTAAGCAAGGCCCTTTGCAAAATTACTTGCCTGAGATCCTTATTTTTCCTGTGATTCATCTTGTGCTCTAAATATGTAAGAAGCTCGTTTTTGAATTCCAGTGAAAGCTTTTCAGCCTCAAACCCTTCTTTAGGAGTTATATATACTTTTATTTCCTTATCAGGTTCGCCATCAAAGGTAAAATATGCCTTTTCTACCATTGCATAGGCAGCTGAGAATATTACATCCTGTGAGTAAAAAAGCGGATTTAATTTAACAACAGCTACTCCTTCTTTAAATTCTGTGTTTATATATTTTTTATCCATTTGAATCTAAAAGAAGATAAACACACTGATATATAAATTTTATTCATTGGTATGTTAAATGTTTTACAGTGTTTCTATTAGTAAAGATATTATTCTAGGGATAAATGTTAAAACTGAGCCACCTATTAGTATGGTAACTAAGCAGCTTACAAAAAGATATGGAGCAAAGAATGTCCTGGATGAAATATATATATACTTAAAATCCAATCTTCCTTTTTTGTGTTCATTCTTAATCTTTATGATTTCTTCTTTCGTAAAACCTTCAGCAGATGGGACAATGAAATTTTTCCCAGGAACTGTTTTTTCATCAGGGCTGCGCAGAACTATTTTTTCCCCTGTGTTTATAAGGAATTGGTCGGTCATCATTCCTTCTTTAAGGTTGCTTATAGGGGTTTTTTTTGAAAAAGCCCTGTCTGAAAGTTTTTCAAGCAATAACCGTAAAAAAACAAATATAAGTACTATTAATAAGAAGGTCTTTAAAAAAAAGAGTGTGTACAGATTGCTGTCAAAAATAACTCTTAGCCCAATCAATAAAAGAATTATAAAATTGTGTTTCTCTGCATAATATCTAATAGAACTGCCAAAATAAATTGTTACCAAAAAAAGACCTAAAATTACAAAAAATGTAGTTTGCCTGATGTTCAGGAATGAGAAAATAAATCTGAAAAGCCAATCTAGTATGAAAATTTGCTCCACACAATAAAGGATTTCTTTAGGCTTTTTGAATAAATCTACTAATGCCCTTCCGAGTTCCTTATAATTGTTTTTAATTAATTGGAATAAAAGAAATACAAGTACAATTATTATTGAATTAATAAGTAATATAGCTCCTGGAAAATATCTAACGAATTCTGCTGAATATACTGTGACTGGAGTTAATAAGGAAAAGGCAATA
>JBNJGV010000059.1:0-6818 GCA_051819785.1 Nanobdellota archaeon
GATAATTATCTTGTCCCACAAGCATTGCCATGCCTAGCAGCTTTTCTTAGAGAAAATAAAATACCAGTTGAACTTCTTGATTGTTCTCCCCTTAAGATAGGGTGGAAATCCCTTGAAAAAATTCTGAAAAAAAAAAAGCCAGATGTAATATGCATAAGTGAACCGGAAACAATGTGGTCTAATGAAGGAATCAAACTCGCAAAACTATCTAAAAAAATTTCCAGCAAGATATATACGATTGCGGGAGGAGCTCATTTCTCGTTGACTGCTAAGGAAACGCTAAAAGAAACCGAAGTTGATTTTGTTATAGAAGGCGAAGGTGAAGTCACACTCTTAGAATTAATAAAAGAAATGAAGAAAGAAAAACCAAAATTCAGAAAAGTCAAAGGAATTTCATACAAAAAAAAAGGCAGTATTATCAAAACAGAACCAAGAGAATTGATAGAAAATCTTGATGACCTACCCTTGCCTGCTTATGATCTACTGCCTATGGAAAAATATGGTAAAGCTTCATACCTTTTCCATCCAGGCGGTGTAACAATCCACCATAGCAGGGGTTGTCCATACAATTGCGACTTTTGTGTATGCTGGAAACACATGTCAAAAAAGACAAATAAAGGGTGCAAGGCTTCTTGGAGAACAAAAAGTGTTGAAAAAACAATAGAAGAAATAAAATTGCTTTATTATAAATATAATAAAAGAGGATTTGTCTTTACTGATGACAATTGGAATTATGATCCAAAATGGAGCAGTGAATTCGCAGATAAGATAATAAAAAATAAACTTAAAATACGATGGTTTGCATTCATGAGAGCAGACCAAATAGTAAGGGATGAGAAATTAGGGGTGCTTAAAAAGCTTGTTAAAGCAGGACTACGACACATAAGCATAGGCGTGGAAAGATTCTCAGACGAGGAAGTGAAAGGACTTAATAAGAATGTAAGCAAAGAGACAACCATAAAGGCATTCAAGATACTTAGAAATAGATATCCTCAAGTTTTCTCGCAAGGAACCTTTATAATTGGTATAGAAGAAGAAACTCCTTCAAAAATAAAAAACTTAGCCAAATTTATCAAGACAGAGGTTAAGCCCGACTATCCTAGTTTCTCTCCGCTTACACCGATACCCGGGACAAAAACATATGAAAAAGCAAAAAAAGAGAATAAAATAGAGATACATGATTTCGAATACTATGATTGGTACACGCCCATCATGTCATCAAAATATATGAATAGAGAAGAGATAGAGTATGGGATGTACTGGCTGAATAAACAGAATTTCAGCCCCCTAAATTTCATATCAAATATATTTTCAAAAAACAAATATAAAAGGAAATTATATATGTGGTTTTTGATTGTCACATTAAGACTATATGAGGATACTACAAGAAGAGCAATAGGACTAAAACCCAGATATAATTTTCAAAAGAAAAGAAATAACATGATTTCAAACTTGTATATTCCAAAGTGGTATAATAGATAAAATGTCAAAAAATATTGATTTACTATATGTGCATCCATACGCGGGTCACTATCACTACGCGATTATCCCCACTGGCGTAATTTCAATAATGAATAATCTGGAGTGCAAGAAGCTGGGAAAATTTTATTTTGATGTGCAAAAAAAAGATATTAAGAATACAAAGATAATTGCCATGGATCTTCACTGGTATCACTCACTTTACCATGTGAGAAAGCTCTGCAGAAAATACAAGAGTATTAATCCGAATGTAAAGATTGTCCTTGGCGGATACACCGCTTCAGTCTTTGATAGTATTCTAATAAAGGATTTTGATTGTGACTACATAATCAGGGGAGATGGAGAAGAGCCCATGAAAAGACTTGTAAAGAGAATCATCAAAAACCAGAGCACAAGAAACATCCCAAATTTAACGCACAAGGCATTCAGGAATACTATGTCATTTGCATTGGACAATTCTTCATTTGAAGCTCTTAATTATACAACAATAGATTGGTTCCCGCAACTTGTAAAAATAATCAATAGACTACACAACAAACTACCCTCAAGCAATTTGGCGGTTTATCCCTTCCTACAGGGAATAAAAGGATGCCACAAGAATTGTAGAGGGTGTTATGGGAACAGAAAAAATCAAAAGTTGCTTTTCAATAGATGCTACTTAGAAAAGACGCCTTCAAAGCTCATAAATGAATTAAAGGAGTATGAAAAAAGTGGAATCAGGCAGATAAATATTTTGACAGACTTGATCAATACCTCCGGCATGAAAATTTATCCTGTATTCGACCTTAAGTATAATCTTAACTTATTATATTTTTTCCATGAATATAATAATGACCTCAAAATATTCAGAAAACTTGCAAAAAGTTTTAGACATGTTAATATACATCTGCCCACTTATACAAATAACAAAAAAAGCAAATCCAGTGTACCATTCATAGAACTTGTTAAACTTCTAAATTATATTCATGCAGAGAATATGAAAATAACCTTTCTTCTCGACACTGAGCACCCCTATAAAAAAAAAGAGCTAAAATACCTGAGAAGAAAATTTAATATATCTTTTAAGTATGGGGATTCCATTGTGGTTAGGGTTCCCATGAAAAGTAATTTCAAAGAGTACAAAAGATTCTATAGATTAAGCCGGTTGAATTATATTAATCCTTCAAGGAAAATAAACGAGTGGATTATGAGATACCTGACAAACTTGCCGAAGATATATTACTTATTGGAAAATTTTTATATGGAGGCAAGAAGTATAAAATGCATAATAGAAGCATAAAAATATTTTCAGTACCTTGCACTTACGAAGACAAGGATATCCCATTCTTAGTCAAATCAGGTGTAAAAGAAGTTTATGGGTCTTTCGGGAACAAATTTCTGCCTTCTGCAAGACCCAGTTCACACCTTAAATGCCCAAAGATCTCACTATTAAAAAAATATATTGAAAAACTTCATAGGCATAAAATCCAATTTTCATACATTATGAATGCCCCAGTCAAACCAGATACAATTAAACTGAAAAGAACAATCAAAACATTACAGGAACTAAAAATTGACACAATTGTAATAACCAACCAAGATGTTATTAAAAAAGTCAAAAAAATCTGGCCAGATGTCAATATAAAGGCATCTGCAGTTGCAAGGATCAACACTATTTCAAAGGCAGAAAAATTAAGAAAAAACGGAGTAAGAGAAATCATCCTGGACCCCTCATTAAACTATAACAAAAGCATAATTAGGAAATTTATCAAAAAAGGTTGCACCCCGACCCTTATTGTTAATGAATGCTGCATAAATGGATGTCCATACAGGGATGAGCATTACAAAGCCATGACAAAAAACAAAACCGATATTTTCCTTGTTAGATGCAATGCATACAAGCTCCTGCATACAGAGGAATATAATAAAGCCACATGGATTCCACCCGAAAAGATAGAGGAATACAAACAACTGGGAGTAGAAAATTTCAAGATTGCAGGCAGGGATTTTTCCAGTGAATGGATAAGAGATGCAATAAGAGCATATAGTACAGGAAAATACAATAATATATATGAAATCTTAACTGGAGGAAAGATAAATCCAAAAAAACTCTCTAAAACTGCAAATCTGGTCCCAAAACCAATTGCATATATTTCTGTAAAATTATTATCAACAGTAATCAGCCAGCCACAAATTAAAATACTCTCACTACTTAATTATAAGGAATTTGACTCACTAATAAACTATATATACAACAGCAAAAAGAAGAAAAATCTAAAACCTGCATTGCAGAAAGTATTAAAATCATCTGAAAAAGAATTATCAAGATAGATATGAAAAAAGAAATAAGCAATATGAAAAAACTTGAAAATGCTGATAATTACTATAAGGCAATATATAAAAATATTCAGGGGCATCTGGGTAAAAAAGTATTAGATGTGGGATCAGGGTTAGGAAACATAGAAAAACTCCTCTCCGAAAAAAAGATAGTAATAGCAGTTGATAAATCAGAAGAGATCGTTCAAGAAAAAGGAAATAATGCAATAAAGATAGACGTGGAAAAAGATGAACTTGACAATCTAGATAACGACTTTGATACAATATTATGTATAAATGTTCTTGAACATATAAAAAATGATACAAAGACCATCCTTAAGCTTAAAAATAAGCTCAAGCAAAACGGAAAATTAGTGATAATGGTTCCTGCATTTAATATTTTATATGGTAAGGCGGATGAAGCATGCAAGCATTATAGAAGATATTCCAAGAAATTAATTAAAGGGGTTCTTAAAAAATCAGGTTTTAGGACAAGGAAAATATGGTATTTCAATCTGCTTGGCTTATTTGGATGGGCATACCAAAACTATATACTTAAAAAAAGCACACATAATTCCAGTGATCTTAGGATATACAATAAGATATTGCCAATATTCCTGATTATTGAAAAAATAATACCCATAGGACTAAGTATATTTGTAATTGCTGAGAAGGGCAACAAACACCAAAAAAAATATAAATAAGCTAACACTTGTTTAGGATATGATTAATACAGATTTAACTTTCTTCGCTTGGTTCCCAAGACCAAACTTAAAAAAAAAGAGAAAAGATCTTGATAAATTATTTAATGAATAAGTTATTTATCATTAAGTGTATTTCTGTTTACTTAATATTACAATCATAGGTTAGCTAGTGGCAGCTCACAGGGAAAACACGAGGAATATATCCCAATTTGCCTATTTCTCTGCGATAATTCCTTAGAGTCTTACCATTCCAAATCCTATTGAAATCATTATTTATGAGATTGCATGAAGAGTCAAATGATCCACCTATTACAAAACCATCCGGTAAGACTTTTGCAATGGAAGATATGGATTTATTGTATGGTGCATAAGTCATACTCGCCTTAGTATTATAATAATCAAAAACCTTTTGCACTGAATTTAACCTTGGGTAAACAAAAACATTCCTTTTTGAATCATTTGTCTCTAATAGCAAAAGATTATCAGCAAGATTTTGTATATCTTCAGATTTAAAATCATTTTCATAGTTAATCTGGAAATCCTTAGGATAGACAAATCGATGCATAATATTGAATTGATACTCAAAATCCCTAGCTGAATTTTTCTTGATGAACAAAAGATGCTGGAAATAGATATCTATGGATTTTTCTTCGCAAATCTTAAGCATTATTTTAATGTTTTCCAAACCAGGATATAAAATGGAAGTCAATTTTACAGGTATATTCTTTTTTTTCAATTTATTAAGATTAGATATCACCTTTTTGAATGTACCCTTTCTACCCCTGAACTTGTCATGAATTTTTTCATCCCCATCTAAGGAAACCCTTATCTCCAAAATGTCATGTTTTGACATATCATCAACAATCTCAACGGGAAGAACAGTCAAATTTGAAAGGAAACCATACCTAAAACCCAGCTTGTATGTATAATCCAATATTTTCCTAATATCTTGTACTAGAAAGATTTCCCCACCAGTAAACCAAATTATAGGCTTATATGGATAAAATTTATATGCTTCATTTACATTATCAAGCATTTTCTTATATCTAGGAAAATTTACTTCTTCTTTTAGGTTCTTTTCAGGAACAGAGCACATCTTACAATTCATATTACACTTAAATGTTAATATGAAAATAACTACAGGAGGTAATGGTGCATAATTACCTGGAACCAGATTTACAAATGATGGCCACATGAAATGTAACTTTTCATAGAACATTATCTTGTACCATCTTAATTTTTCATTTGAAAAAATCATTTAGATAAAACAATCCCTATAATCCTCAGTCATAGAAGCTTTACATAGTACAGTAGTTGCATTTGATTCACCATCGGGAAACATATCGCAAAATTTAATATTATCCTCCCTTAAAGCTCTGATATAATAATAGTCACTTATACATCCAAGTCTCCCATGCTCATCTAATTCCATGCAAGGGGTAGTTCCCTTTATTTCTAAAGACTTGAAGAGAGCCTCACAAAGTTTCCTGTTAGATTTGTTATCCATACGGGTACAGTCATCTGCATCTTCTAAATAACAAAGGTTATTTACTTTTGTGCCGAATAATTCCTCAGGCATATATTTTTTACATAAGTCATCTCTTCCCATCCTGTGCTTAATATTAAATGCATAATCGTACATACAACCCTTAAATTCATCAGGATTAAGTTTACAATAATCCGGATCATTCTCTAGAGCAGCAACGCAACCTAAAATAACCCTTTTATCAGTATTCTTTATTTGTCTATAAATTTCTTTATCAACCTGATTACTGAGATTTTCTTTTACAATTTCATCATTCAAATGAATAAAATACAAAAATATAAGCACCAAAAAGATAAAAACCAGTAAGGATATAAATTGTAAACTAAAAGACTCTGAACCTACAATCCTAAGTTCTTTTCTTTTATGAGAACTCTTATGCTTATTACTTTGTGAGATTTTTTTTGAATTTGATATTTTAGCCATTTTTTAAAATTTAATATTAGTTGTCATTACCTAATTTTAATATATAATCATAATGATTAATCTTTTAATGAATCTGAATTATGAAAACATTCCGTCAAATTACCACTCAAAGCACCCTTACAAATAATTTTATTATACTTATCAACCAAGTTTTCGCATATAGAATAATCTCCAGTCATAAGAGCTGTCCCATAATAATATACATTAAGACATTCCCCTTTCTCAGAACCACTTAACTTTTCACATTCTGCTTCCCCTTTCTGAAAGGACTTAGCAACATTAAGACACATCTCTTTTTTATCTGATTCAAGTGCCTGACAATCTTCAATACTTCTAATTTTACATAATTTTTTTATAGGTTCATCATAAGC
>JBNJGV010000060.1:0-6779 GCA_051819785.1 Nanobdellota archaeon
TTTTCCATTCATCCTAGTTGTGGCCCAGCATTTTTTTAAGGAATTTCCCTGTATAACTTACTTTCGATTTTGAGACAATCTCGGGCGTTCCGTGTGAGATTAGTTTGCCGCCTGCATCACCGCCTTCAGGACCCAGGTCAATAATGTGATCAGCTGATTTGATAACATCAAGGTTATGCTCAATAACAACTGCGCTGTTACCTTTGTCAACTAGCCTGTTGAGAACATTTATCAGCCTGTAGACATCATGGAAATGAAGACCTGTAGTTGGCTCATCCAGAAGATATAATGTTTTTCCGGTTGCCCTTTTTGAAAGCTCTCTTGTTATTTTTATTCTTTGGGCTTCTCCTCCTGATAATGTCACTGAGCTTTGCCCGAGTTTTATATATCCAAGCCCAACATCTTTTAATGTTTTTAGTTTTCTTTTAATTGAAGGCACATTACTAAAAAACTCAAAAGCAGCCTCCACACTCATGTCAAGCACTTCTGCGATGTTTTTCCCCTTATATTTAACTTGCAGCGTTTCTTTATTGTATCTTTTACCCTTGCATTCCTCGCATTCAACATAAACATCAGGCAAAAAGTTCATTTCAATTTTTATAAGACCATCACCCTGGCAGGCCTCGCATCTTCCCCCTTTGACATTAAAAGAAAATCTTCCTGGCTTGTAACCTCTTATTTTAGCTTCTTTGGTTTCTGCAAAAATGAATCTTATCTCATCAAATACCTTTGTGTATGTTGCAGGATTGCTTCTGGGTGTTTTTCCGATAGGGCTTTGGTCTATAACAATAACTTTATCGATTTCTTTATCAAGCTCTATGCTTTTATGTTTTCCCGGCTTGTCTTTTGAATTCATAATCTTATTTTTAAGCGCTTTATGCAAAATATCATATACAAATGTTGATTTGCCTGAACCTGAAACACCTGTCACCAATGTTAAGACACCTATTGGAACATCTATATTTACATCTTTTAAGTTATGCTCTGCGCAGCCTCTTACATGTATAAAACCCTGGTTTTCCCTTCTTTTTTCAGGTACTGGAATCTTCATTTCTTTAGATAAGTATTTTCCGGTCAATGAGTCTGAATGCTCGATATCTTTTGGCGTGCCTTCTGCAGTTATCCTTCCGCCGTGTTCTCCCGCGCCAGGTCCAATGTCAATCACATTGTCAGCTTTTCTTATTGTCTCTTCATCATGCTCTACTACTATGACTGTGTTGCCTTGATTTTTTAGATTTTGCAGTGTGTCAATAAGCCTTTTATTATCCCTTTGATGCAATCCTATAGAAGGCTCGTCTAATATGTAAAGTACTCCAACAAGGTTACTTCCTATTTGAGTTGCAAGCCTTATTCTTTGGGCTTCTCCACCGCTGAGTGTTGAAGATGTTCTTGAAAGTGTAAGGTATTCAAGCCCTACTTGATTCAAAAAGCTCAAGCGCGATTCAATTTCTCTTATTATTATTCTGGCTATTTCTTTTTCTTTTTTTGAAAGCTCAAGGTCCTGGATAAACCTGAGTTCTTTTGCAATGTTCATATCTGTAACATCAATTATTGATTTTCCATTAATCTTAACAGCTAAAGCTTTGTCATTAAGTCTTTTCCCTTCGCATTTAGGGCATGGGGTGACTCTCATAAATTTTTCAAGTTCTTTTCTTCTGTAATCTGATTCTGTTTGGTAATAAAGCCTTTCTGATTGAGGGATTAGCCCTTCCCAGTTATCCTGGTTCCATCCGTAATCTATTATTTCATCACTACCATACATTAGCGTATTATATTGCTTTTTGGTAAGCTTATTAATAGGGGTACTCGAACCGAAGCCAAAGTGCTCAGCTACCGCATTCAACTGATGCCCACGCCACCCATCAACAGCATTTCTATAGATTTTGATTGCTCCTTCTTTAATTGATTTTTCTGGTTCAGGCACAATAAGCTCCGGGTCAAACTCCATTTTTATACCGATTCCATGGCACTGGCTGCATGCTCCGAAAGGCGAATTGAATGAAAACATTCTTGGCTGCAGTTCTTCAAATGCAAGACCGCAAATGGGGCAGGAAAGCTTACCAGAATAGATGCTTTCTTTGTTTCCTGAAATAGAGACCAAACCGCCTGATTTTTCAATAGACTTTTCAATAGCTTCTGCAAGCCTTTCTTCATCATTTATTTCGAGCCTGTCAATTACCGCGTCAATATCATGGCTTTTATATCTTTCAAGGCTATGGGTCTGGTCTGTTCTTTTAATCTCGCCATTTATCCTGGCTCTTAGATAACCTTCTTTTCTAAGGCTTTCAATAACATTTTCATGTGTGCCTTTCTTTTTTCTTATAAGAGGCGCTAAAACAGTTATCATGCCGGTGTGCTCTTCTAAAACCCTTTCAGTTATCTTTTGCGCAGAAAGCGCCTGAATCTTAGTATTGTGAACCGGGCAGTAAGGAGTGCCTATTCTTGCAAATAAAAGCCTTAAATAATCGTAGATTTCAGTAATTGTGCCTACTGTGCTTCTTGGGTTTTTGCTTGTGCTTTTTTGGTCTATTGAAATTGCCGGGCTGAGGCCTTCAATCCGGTCTACATCCGGCTTATTCATTATTCCCAGAAATTGTCGGGCATATGCGCTTAAACTTTCAACATATCTTCTTTGTCCTTCAGCATATATCGTGTCAAAGGCCAGCGTGGATTTTCCTGAGCCTGAAAGCCCTGTTATCACTGTAAGCTTATCCCGCGGGATTGTTACATCAATATTTTTCAGATTATGCTCTCTGGCTCCTTTGATATGCAATTCTTTCATCAACAGCCAAAATAAATTATCGTTTTTAAGTTTTGTTATGCATTATTTTTGTTTTTTCTTTAAAAATTATAGAAAATATAGCTTACTCCATTTTGCTTAGGTCTTTTTTTATAGTATGAGTTATCCATAAGCTTGCAATAATAAAGGAGAACCCTTCAGCAATCCCAAAGGCAAACCACGCGCCGCCAAGGCCATAGAGCTGGCCCAGGATATACATAAGAGGAAGCAAAAGTACTAATTGCCTTAATATAGATAAAAAAAGACTGGGAAACCCTTTTCCTATTGCCTGGAATGCAGTTGAAATAAGCATTGAAAGGCCCATAAATGGGAAACCTATACTTATTCTTTTCAGTGCAATTGTTCCAATTCTTATCAGTTCGGGGTCGTTACTGAACATTTTTATCAATATTCCCGGAAAGAACCAGAACGATACAAATCCTACAATAGAAAAGGCAAATACAATTCCAAGGCCAGACCATATTGTTTTTTTAACTCTTGCTTTGTTGTTTCTGCCGTAATTATATCCTAAAAGCGGCTGGAAACCCTGGCTTATACCCATTACTGGCATCATTATAAAGCTTTGCAGGCGCCCGAAAATTCCCAGTACGGCTATTCCTATTATACTGAATTCTGCTATTATCTTGTTAGCTCCAAGCAGCATAATGCTTCCCATTACCATCATTGCCATAGCGGGTATTCCAACATTACCAAGCTCTTTAAGGATTCTGCGTTGTGGTTTGAATATTTTTAGGTTTATATAATATCCTTTTTTCAGCAACACTGTTAATACAAAAATCACACTCACAATTCTTGAGCAGACTGTAGCATAAGCAGCGCCTGAAACCCCAAGTTTAGGGATAAAAAACATACCAAAGATAAGTATAGGGTCGATTATAATATTTAGAATAGTTCCTATAAGCATAGTGTACATGGGCGTTACTGTGTCGCCATAACCTCTCAGGAAATTATTGAAAACCATCGGCACTACCATCATAATCGAGCCTATCATCACAATTCTTAGATAGTCTCCGCCCATCTTGATAAGTGTGGCATTACCTGTAAACAATGAAATTATGTCATGCGCAAAAAACCCTCCAATGATTGCGGTAATTATTGAATAAATAACTACAAGGAGTGTTACTGTTTCAGTTGTCTCTTTAATTAAGCCAGGCTCATTTTTTCCAAGAAGCCTTGAGATAAGCGAAGAAGAAGCTATACCTAATCCCCCGGAAACTGATATCATAAATAATTGTATGGGAAATGCCAGTGAAAGAGCAGATAAGGCTTCTGTGCTTAAATGGCCAAGATAAATGCTGTCAATTATATTATAAAGTGAGCCTGAGAGCATTCCTATCATGCTGGGGATTGCCAGCTTAAATAGTAAAGGCAGTATTGCTTCAGTCCCCATTCTTTCTGAATTATTTTTCATTTGCATCTCGCTTGTTTTTGTAGCTTATCAATGCACAAATTCAGGATTTTTTCAGCTTCTTTCAGGTCTACTTTCTCAGAAAGCTGCTCAATGTCCTTTATTTTCTTTTCAATATTTGTTCCTATGTAATCTATAAACAGGCTTCTCATTATTTTAGAGCGCTCTTTAAAGCCTTCCTTTTTTTTATGTATTGTACTTAATGTCTTTTTTCCTTCCTGGGTAAGGGCATAAATCTTTTTGCTTCTGTTTCCTGATTCTTTGACTTGTATAATGCCATTAGCTTCAAGTTTATCAATCAGTGGATAAAGAGTGCCTTTGCTTATGCATATTTTATTTTTTGTTTTTTCCTGAAGCTCTTTAAGAAGCTCATATCCTGATTTTGGGCATTTTCTTATGCTCAGCATAACATAGTGCTGAAGAAACCCCATATTTCCCATCTGATTTTTCATCAGCAGGCGATTAAGCCAGAGTTTTATATATGTTCCGGTTTCGAACTATAGATTATTTATACATATCGCGTGTTAAAGCCTGGCGATGTTTTTATTAACTAAATCTGAATTAAAAAAATATTTTTGATTGGCTAATTTATTACCCTAGCGCGTTAGTTTTATAAATAATCATAAACCAATTTTGAAAAATGACAATTGATTATCTTTATAGTCTGGGTTATCACAGGGTTGAGCCAGGTTTAAGCCGGGTTAAAGCCTTATTAAAAAATCTACAAAATCCCCAGGATGATTTTAAATCAATTCATATTGCAGGCACTAATGGGAAGGGCTCTGTAAGTGAGTTTATAACTTCAATCTTAGTTGAAGCAGGTTTTAAGGTAGGAACTTTTACTTCTCCTCATTTGGTTGATTTCAGGGAGAGAATACGGATTAACGATAAGATGATCCCAGCTGCAGAGCTTGAAAAATTAATTCTTAAGATAAAGCCATTTATTTCTGAGCATACTTTTTTTGAGGCTGTAACAGCAATAGCTTTTGAATATTTTAAAAAACAAAAGGTTGACTATGCAGTTGTTGAAGTAGGGATGGGTGGCAGGCTTGATGCTACTAATGTCTTAAGCCCGAAAGTTAGTATAATAACTAACATAGGTATAGATCACGTAGAGCATTTGGGCAAAACAATTGATGAAATCGCCTATGAAAAGTCAGGTATAATTAAAAATGTGCCCCTGGTTACAACAAAGAAAGAATATATAACTAAAAAATGTGATATCCAGCTTGCTAAGCCGTATTTTGGCGAGGTTTCAATGAAAGGCTCTTTTCAGCATTTAAATGCCGGTGTTGCTAAAAAAACTGCTGAAATTCTCAAGATAAATAAGGAATTTATTAAATCCGGGCTTAAAAAAGCATATTGGCCAGGGAGATTAGATTATGTTAAAAAAAATCTTGTTTTTGATTGCGCTCATAATGCCATGGCTGCAAAGTGCCTGGCAAGGGAGATTCAGGACGCTGTTTTTGTTCTAGGAATAATGAAAGATAAAGATATAAAGGGTATGTGCAGGGAATTTTCAAAGGCAGGGAATCGCTTTATCGCCTGCAGGCCAGAAATAGAAAGGAGCGCTGAGCCTTCAGAAATTGCTAAATATTTAGACTGCGAAATTATCCCTGATCTAAAAAAAGGAATTCAAGAGGCAATGAAAAGCGAAAAACTGGTTTGCGTTACCGGCTCAATATTTACAATCGGCGAGGCTTTTAAGAAACTAGGACTTAAGCCATTTAACACCCATGTAGACGAGGGGTGTGTCAATGAATGCAAAGAGGACTTTGAATAACCAATAAGGGATGATTAATTCTATTATAAAAGGAGCAGTGAATTTTGGAGTTACCATGTAAAAGGCTATAAACATAAATATTGTAGTGTCTATAAGCTGTGAAATTATTGTAGACAGGTTATTTCTCAGCCAAAGATGTTTTTTCTTGGTTTTTTCTTTTAAGAGATTGAACGCCCATATATCATGAATTTGCCCGAAAAAGAAGGCTGCAAAGCTCGCTAAAATCATCCTTGTAGAGCTTGAAAAAACAGTTACAAAAGCCTCATTATCAGGGTATCTTGATGCAGCAGGCATTTTTATAGAGATTAATATAAGTATTGTTGTGACAACAAGAGAAATAAGACCTGTTTTTATAAAGTACTTAGTAACTTTTTTCCCTCTTACTTCCTCTATAATGTCTGTACAAAGGAATGTTAATGGGTATGCAAATATACCTGCTGAAACACTTATTCCAAAGATTGTGGTTATTTTTGTTCCAAGGATGTTTGCTAATACTAGCGCTGTTATAAAAATCCCTAGCAGGGTGAAGGTTTTTTTATCTATCTTGTTCATTATTTTCTTAGAGCAGCTCAATATATTTTAAATTTATTGGCTTAGTCCTTTTCATATTGGCCTATCTTTGGATGATCAGGATTAAAAGCGCTATACCCTGACAAAAACTTTCTTTCATCAGCATTCACATCTATCCACGTTACAGCTGAGTGGACACGTTTTCCAAAATACTTCTCAGACTCACCCTTTGGTCCAAGTGGATAAAAATCATTATCAGTCGCTGAAAAAAACAAAAG
>JBNJGV010000061.1:0-4033 GCA_051819785.1 Nanobdellota archaeon
TTCCATTTCTTGAACCAAAAATTCGATGAATTTTTGTTATCCCCGACCAAAAGGATGGGGTATTACGGCCGCCTTGCTCCATGTCGATTCCCAAGATAAACTTAGTTTATCTGGGCCCAATTGAATACCCCCAATTTGGGTTTTGGAACAATGAAAAGCGATTTTCATGTTCAAGAAATCTTTGATTTCTTTGAATTGAAAATCTCGCCCTAAAGGGCGCGGAGCACTGAACCCATTTAAAATATCTCCCGAGATTTTCAATAATATATAATCAGATTTAAATATAAGCTTTTACTCTCGCATCATATGGGATCAGTATTTTACAGCAAAAGATACAATTGGAAAGTAGGCAGAGGAAGAAAAAAAAGGCCTAGAACCTTCAAAACAGAAGATAAGGCCAAGGCTTATGCTAAAGAGCAAGGTCTTAAAGACATTAATATCCAAAAACTTAAAGAAGATAAATACAGGATTGTAAAAGTCTGAGCAGGATTCAACGGATTTTGCCCTTTTGCCACTCCATTATTATACGGCGGGAAACACTATCAATGTCTGGTTCACCGCCCTTTATTAATACATTTTTGGCTATTCCTATTTTTTCTAATGTTTCATAAGGGTCAGCACTTTCGTTAACACCATAAAATTTCTCAAATTTACCCTTAAATGATTTTATCAGTTCTGCAGCAATCAAATCAGGTGTTTTTAGCATTGAAGGGTCCTTGGCTGCAATGATTGTCTGTAATAATTCATCCTTTTCTTTAAAAGGGATTACACCTGGCGTGTCAAGGAGAATCAGTCTGGGGCCTGCGTTTATATGCTGAAGGCCTCTCGTAAACCCGCTTTTAAAAGAAGTCTTTGCTTTACTTTTTCCTGAAATCGCGTTAATCACTGAACTTTTACCAGTATTGGGATAACCCACAATACCAACGACAATACGTTCATCTTTTTTCGCGCCTGCAGCAAGAATCTTTCTTTTCAGTTTACTTGTCCCTATCCTGTTTTTGGCAGAAATAGCCACACTATCTCCTGAAGCATCTATTTGCCCGGAACAAAGGTCAATCTTATTTAATGCTACTACTAATTTTTTCCCGGATTTTTTGATTTTATCTTCAATTTCTTTATTCCGGGACATATCAGGAAATCTGGCATCAATTACTTCAACTATCACATCCGCTTTTACTATTACATTGTTTACAACTCTCCAGAAATTTACCATAATACCTCATGAAAATTGTATTTCTATTTAACTTTATTGAAATTATAGGGACAATATATTTTCAAAACATTTATATATAAATTTCACATACATTTTTGTATGCATCACATATATAACTCGATGTTTGAATTCTTTTTTGCTTGAAATAGTTTAATCCTGATAAATATTCTTCAGCGGGACCTGAAAAGTCCACCAAGAAGAAATATGAAACAGGATGTAATAACCAAAAAAACAGAAAGGTATAATTTACATAAGAGCTCTGCTAAAGAGCAACTAAATTTTAATTAAAAAATAAATAGGAGGCATGATTATTATGTATAAAAATTTACATTATGGTTTATCAACAAGCAAAAAAACAGAACCCCCACAAAACAAGAATCCAGAGTATTACTGTTTTGCAACACTTTATGATGGGAAAATCGAAGGAAATAAAGAATCAGTGAGTAATCGCCTCGAGGAACTTATCAAAAACTCTCATAATAACATATTAAGAGAGACCAGTAATCCTGCGGGACTAAACAGCCACGAGACACCAAGAGCAAGACTTACTTACCTGGCTTATAATCTCTCAACACTTAATGGATTCAGATATCTGAGTACGCTAAAAAATTATGGCTCAATCAATCATGAAACTAAAAAAATTCTTGATGATTGTATTGGCTGGGGATATTATTTGAATAAATGATTTATTTAATTAAATTTTTTTAGTTTTTTGGAAGGGTTTTCACAAATCTTCCCTTTAATGCAAATTAAGAGAAACCATTTTTTCAAAGGAGAAGAATTTTAAACAAGGCAAAATTATCCTTTTTAATGGAAGTTATTACTGATTTACATATACACAGCAGATATTCAAGGGGTTGCTCTAAAGAGATTAGTATTCATAACCTCGAAAAAGGCGCAAAGCTTAAAGGGATAGACCTGCTTGGAACTGGCGATTTTTCCCATCCTCAATGGCTTAAAGAAATAAAAACAAAATTAAAGCAAGATAACAAGGGTCTACTAAGGACAAAAACAGGTTTCCCGTTTATACTACAGACTGAATTTTCTTTTATATACAAAGACAATGATTATACAAGAAGAATACATTTATGTGTTCTTGCGCCAAGTCTAAAGATTGTTGAAAAAATAAATTCAGAAATGTCTAAAATCGGAAGGCTCGATTATGATGGCAGACCTATCTTTAACATTAGCTGTGAAAAATTTACCCAGATAATGATGAGAATTTCAACTGAAATAGAGATTATCCCTGCACACATATGGACTCCATGGTTTGGGTTATTTGGGAGCTGCTCAGGCTATAACTCTATTAAAGACTGTTTCGGCAAGCAGATAAAACATATTCATGCAGTCGAAACCGGGCTAAGTAGTGACCCTGCCATGAATTGGAGGCTTAGCCAACTTGATGGCTTTAGCATAATTTCTTCATCTGATTGCCATAGTTACTGGCCATGGAGAATAGGAAGAGAAGCAACAATCTTTGATATGGACTCAAGCTATAAATCCCTGATAAATGCTATCAGAAAAGAAAAAATTATTTCCACACTTGAAGTGGATCCGGCATACGGCAAATATTTTGGAGATGGCCACAGGAACTGTAATGTAAGTATATCTATTAATGAAGCAATTAAAAGAAGCGGAATTTGCCCGGTTTGTAAAAAGCACTTAACAAAGGGAGTTATGCATAGGCTTGAAGAACTAGCAGACAGGCATCCTGAGTATATTGATAAAGCAAGGCCAGGATTTAAAAAGATATTACCATTGCATGAAATAATCTCATGTATCAAAGGAAAGGGGCTTAATACCAAGGCAGTATGGAACGAATACTATAAAATTCTTAAAGATAAAAGTGAAAACTATATTCTCTTAAAGGCTTCTAAAGAAGAATTGCGTAAGCTTGCCGGAGAAGAAATGGCTAGTGCCATAATAAAAAACAGAGAAACTAAAATAAAAATTAACCAGGGATTTGACGGAATCTATGGAAAAGTTATAATACAAGAAGAAAACAAAACCACACCCTCTAAAGAACAAGAGAAAAAGATTTCTGAATTTTTTTAGCATAAAAAATGGATATAACAGGAAACATATGCAGTTAGATATACAGCTAAGTCCGAGATAAAAGGGTAAGACCTGAAAAATATTGAAAATATCAAAGATGTAATGATACAACCCTCACAGAATAGAAAAATCTAACAAAAATTACTAAAGGGAAAAAAGCAAAAAAAATATACCAGCATTGAATTAATGCTTAGCACAAAAAAAGACACTTACTTTGCCTAAGAATACATTTATTGGTCAGCTACTTCTAAGAGTTCTTTTACCTTTTCAGATAATTCATAACCATCGAAAGGCTTAGTGATATATGCGATAGCTCCTACGTCTATCCCCTGCAAAATATCATGATCCTCTTTCTTAGCTGAAAGCATGGCAATAACAATATCTTTTGTTTTTGTGTCTTTCCTAAGATTCTGGCACACTTGATATCCATCAATATCCGGAAGCATTATATCTAGCAGGATAAGATCCGGCCTATGCTTTTTCGCTTTTTCAACTGCTTCATAACCAGTGAGGGCCTCAATATATTCATATCCATCTCCAAGAATAACCTTTACTAAGTCAATTATCTGTTGTTCATCATCAACTACCAAAATTTTCTTTACCATTTTAATAGGATTCTACAACTTACTTTATATATTTTTTTATTAAATAGAAAATAATGAGCAAAAAAATGCTCTAGAAAAAAAATCAATCCTTTTTTTCGTCCTTTGCTGGCTTGTCTTCACTATCTTTCTCGTTTTCTTTTTCGCTTTCTTTTTCGCTTTC
>JBNJGV010000061.1:4133-6717 GCA_051819785.1 Nanobdellota archaeon
TTTCTTTTTCGCTTTCTTTTTCGCTTTCAGAATCCTTTGAAGCAACCTTAGCCTCTTCATTTTTGTTTTCTGTTGTTTCTTTCTCTTCTTCAACAGGCTTTTCTGAAGATTTCTTTTCATCTGCCTTTTCAGTTGCAGACGCCTTATCACTTGAGCTTTCTGCTGCCTCGCCTTTAGGAGTATAAGTTTCCTGCTTAGCCTCTTCTTCACCTTTTTTCAGGCCAAGCTTGTCGGTTATGGTTTCCTCCTTTTTCTCAGGCTTTTCTTGTTCCAGTTGAATCTCTTTTCCAACAATTTCTGTTCTCACTATACCTTTCTCGTCCTTGATAGCATTAACCTTTATATGATGTGGAGGATTTCTTATTCCATTTTCCCACAATTTATTGTTGAGATAATAGCCAATCTTGACTGTTTCAGATTTCATATGCTTTTGAAGATATTCCTTCACAGCCTTTACAGCCCTGTTAGTTCTTTTATATGAGGGAGCTAACTGAAACTTTCTCCTAAGAGGGATGTTATAAGTCCTTTCAAGTACTATTTTTGTTTCTTTATCTTTCGCTGCCATTTTCATCCCTTAATCTTAGTTCTCCTCCATGACCTTTTCACAGTAGTATGTCTTCCTGGATGCACTCTCCTGTTCTTACCATATATTTTCGGAACAGTCCAGAAAGGCGCCCACCTTGTTCTTCTGCCCTGTTTACCGAGTCTGATTTTTCTGCTTAAATGATTGTATCTTGCCATTTTTATTTACCTTTTGAATTATTGCTTGCAGCCTTGTTCAACAAGGAAACACCTTGTCCAGTAATAACTCTTCCCTTATGGCTTCCTTTCTCGTCTTGCTTTACAAGTCCAGCTGTCTCAAGTTGCTGCAATATTTTCCTTAAAATATTGCCTGAGCTTTTCCTGAATTCAGAAGGCTTATAGCCTCTTCTCTTCTTGCTTCCATATTTGACTCTCAGCTTTGAAACCCCTACCGGCCCGAATTGCTGAACCTTCAAAAGAATTGAAGCAGCTCGCCTGTACCACCAATCATCCTGAATAGGTGGCCTATCCTTATTTGTGCCAGTCTTAACAAAATCAGCCCATTGAGGAGGTGTCATTTCCTTGACCTCCTTTAACGCTTCTGCAGTAAGAGCTGATAAATCTTGTTTTGAATGCTTAAAAATATTCTTCATCTTTTATCCTCCGTTACAGGCTTATATAAGATTATAAACCATTGCTTGAACTATTATCCTCTAAACCTACAGAATCCTTTTACCAAGAGATTCTGAACCCTTTTCTTTGCGAAAAAAGAGCTCTTTAAAAAACTTTTGGATTTTAAATTTAAATACTTAAAAAGCTACAGAATACCTTTTAAAAAATAACCATTAAAAATCAGGCAATTAGCAAAATAACTCTCGTAAAAAGAGAACTAAAGGAAATTCTAAAATTAAATGGTAACTAATCTCCCCGGATTTTCAACGAAGCCGGAAAAAACAAAAGATTTATTAATGCGAAATAGTTACCACTACTCAATAATATAATTTATAGCTTCAAATAATTTAGAAGTCAAAGAAAGATTATTAAGTTGATAAAGATTTTATATTGATTTGAAGGAGGTTCAAAAAAATGATAAAAAAAATGAAAACAATTTTGCTTACTTTAGCAGTTTTTCTGATGATTTTGGCGCCGGCACATGCCAGTGTAAATGTAGAAACAGTAGAGCTTACACCAAACAATCCAAAAACAAGTGCCAATTTAGCGTGTAATTATACTGTTACCGCCTCAAATGGTGAGGTTCTTGAACAAGTAAACCTTACTTGGTATAATGGTTCAGAAACTCATGCCGAAACACCACTTCCATTAACAGACAACACTAATCAAACAAGTGGAACAAGAACACTAATTTCAACTAACACAAGGAAAGGTGAAAATTGGAAGTGTGAAGTACACGCACTAGGCAATGCATCTAATGAAAGCACAACAGACTCATCTACAGTAATTTACAATACTATACCAGTAATGTCAAATATCGGGAATAAAGAAGTTAATGTGGATAAATCATTATCTTTTACAGTTAACACACAAGATGCTGATGCAACTGACGGAACAGATGAACTCACATATGAACTCAATAATGCGCCTGTAGGAATGGAAATTGACGGCAACAGGATTACCTGGAGGCCTGATATGGAACAAAAGGGCACCCATGAAGTAGATGTTATTGTTACTGACAATGAAGGAGCAAATGATATGGCTTCATTTTCTGTTGAAGTGTACCAGATGATGCTTGCAGTTGAAGACCTTGATGTTGACTGCTCACCAAGTTGTGATGATAACCTGGACGAGGAAGATGGTGGCTCAATAGAAGAAGTAAGGCCTGGCTCCACTATGGAGCTTGAAATCAACCTTGAAAACCTATGGGATGAGGATGTTGATGACCATGATATTGAAGACATAGAAATCATCGGAACCCTTGAAGATATGGGAGATGAAGACGAGCAGGAAGAAGAAGAAGAGATAGGCAAGCTTGATCCAGAAGAGGAAGACAGTGTCACTCTTAAATTTGATATTCCTGAAGAAACTGATGAAGATACTTACGACC
>JBNJGV010000062.1:0-2193 GCA_051819785.1 Nanobdellota archaeon
TTGCAAGAAGTAAAAAGGGCAAGGTTTTTGGCCCTTTTGTATCTGCTCAAGAGCGTGATACTATCTTGTCGACCCTGAAAAAAATATTTAGGCTCAGGGTCTGCAAAAACATGCCTAAAAGGCCATGCTTAAGGTATCATATAAAATTATGTGATGCCCCGTGTATAGGTGTTATAAGTGAAGATAATTATGCAATTAAACTGAAAAATATTACAAAAATCCTTAGTGGTAATATTAATGTTGTGTTAGATGAGCTTAAAGAGGCTATGCAAAAGGCTTCAGATGAGCTACGCTTTGAAAGGGCTATAGAATTGAGAGACCAAATAGAATCGCTTAGTTACCTTAAGGAAAGACAGAACATGGAAAGAAGCAAAAAGTATGATGAAGATATAATAAATTATACAGAAAAAGATGATAATATTTACCTATTGCTTTTCAATGTCTATAAAGGCACTCTTGCTAATAAGCAGGAGTTTGTTTTTGAAAAAAAAGAGGATTTTTTGACTGACTTTATAATACAGTTTTATAGTGAACAAATCATACCTAAAGAGCTTATACTGCCTGAAAATGTTGATCCTGCTCTGGAAAAGTTCCTGCGCAAAAAAAATAATGAAAAGGTTAATATTGTTGTACCAAAAAGAGGCGAGAAAAAGCAATTATTGGATCTTGCAAAAGAAAATGCAAAAATCACCTTTTTTGGGCAGAGCCAAAAGGTTCAGGAGCTTGGCAACAAGCTTAAGCTGCAATCCTCTCCAGAAGTTATTGAAACCTTTGATGTTTCGCATCTATCAGGTACTTCTACTGTCGCCAGCATGGTGCAATTCCGCCATGGTGTTCCCGACAAAACGAATTATAGAAGGTTTAAGTTAAAAAGTGTTGATGGGATTGATGACTTTAAAGGTATTGCAGAGGCTGTGAAAAGACGATATTCAAGGCTAAAAAAAGAAAGACAGAATATGCCTGACTTAATAATTATTGATGGCGGAAAGGGACAGCTCAAATCAGCGCTTGAAGAGATTCAAAAATTAGGATTAAAAATCCCTGTGATATCTATTGCAAAACAAAATGAAGAAATATTTTTTCCGTATTCAAGGCATCCATTAATGCTTGATAAAAAAGAAAAATCACTTAAATTTGTTCAGGAAATGCGTGATGAAGCACATAGATTCGCAATCAAGTACAACAGGCAACTAAGAAAAATAAAATAATTTATTAGAAACGAAGTTGTCCGAATTATCATTTTTGGATTAAACTGTTAATTGATTTTAATTTATGATTTATAATGTTCTTGGCACTATAATAAAATGATTTTCATTAGAAATTATATCAGCTTTTATATCATAAACCTCTTTAATGTTTTCTTTATTAAGTATTTTTTTTGAGCCTGCATCGTGTATTTGGCCTTTTTTAAGCATAATAAATTTATCACAAAATCTTGCAGCAAGGTTTATATCATGGATAGCGATTATTATACTGATTCCCTTGCTGGACACATCTTTTATAAGGTTTAGTGTCTCCAGCTGGTGTTTTATGTCCAGATTTGCAGTAGGCTCATCCAGTAGCATAACTTCCGGCTCTTGCGCTACGGCTCTTGCAACAAATACTTTTTGTCTCTCACCTCCTGAAATCTGGTTAATGGCTTTACCGGAAATATTATCAAGGTTTAGCTTTGAGATAAGGCTGGCGGTTTTTTCTAAATCATTGTGGCATGGGAAAAAATTGAAATATGGTTTCCTTCCCATCAATATTGTATCGAATACTGTAGCTGAAAATCCTGAAGGAATATCTTGCGGAACATAACCTGCAAGTCTTGAAATCTCTTTATGTGATTGCTTTGATATATTATTACCTGAAATTTTCACAGTCCCTTTATGGGGCTTTAAAATATTATTAAGGCATCTGATGAGAGTGCTTTTTCCTGACCCGTTAGAACCTATAATACCAAGTGTTTCACCTTTTTTAACAGTAAAATTTACATTATTTAATGCAAGGCTTGAGGAATAAGCAAAAGAAAGGTTTTCAACTGTTAAATTCACCAGTATCCCCTCCTGCTTTTTCTCAGTAATAAGTATAAGAATAAAGGTGCTCCTATAAATGATGTAAATATTCCTACCGGTAAAACAACTGGACTGAATAATGTCCTGGCTATAGTGTCAGCAACTAATAAAAAAAATGCTCCGAAAAGTGCAGTTG
>JBNJGV010000062.1:2293-6710 GCA_051819785.1 Nanobdellota archaeon
TAGTGTCTCTGAATTTTACCATTAGAATTATAATAAAAATACATAATAGGCTAAAAGCAAATGCGCATAAACTCATAGTTGAAGGCCCGCTTATTTTAAATAAACCTGATAAATGATTGTTTGAGCTTCCAACACCAAGGATTATTACTGAAAATGCCGCGCCGAATGCGGCTGCATGAGAAACACCAAGTGTGAAAGGAGAAGCTAAAGGGTTTCTAAGTGAATTTTGCATAACCAGTCCTGATACTGCCAGGGCGCAGCCAGAGGCTAGTGCTGCCATAACTCTTGGCAGCCTTATGTTCAGGATTATCTGTGAAACATTTGCATTATCCGCACCTAAAAATAAATGGATTATATCAATAACTGAAATATCTGTTGGGCCGATTGATATTGAAATTATTGCAGCAATTAAAATCAGTACACAAAGGCTTAATATAAAGGCTATTTTGCTTTTTATACTCTTTTTGTAATCTTTTATGCTGCTTTTCATTGTAAATCAATCTTATGATAACCACCATAAATTTCTTTCATCTGTGGATATACATTTTTACCAAGGAAAAAGCGATAGATCTCTTTTGCCTTTTTTTCCGGGTCTGTGGTGAACCGGGCAGGATATATTACTGAGCCGATATAATAGGCGTTTGAAAGGACCGTTGCATAATTTGTAGTATACCAATTGTATGGTAAAATTCCGAAAATATTATTATTTTGATATGCATTAAGTAATGAGTATTGCTTAGAGTTATTTGAGAATTCATCTCTTATTAATGCTTCACCACTTTTGTCGATAAAGATATAATCAGGGTCCCATTTAATCAGCATCTCTGGGTCAATATTCACATGGTCAGTTCCCAGGCCTGAGCATACATTATCAGCTTCTAAAAAAACAAAGGGGTCGTATGAGGGCTCTGTAGAAGTTATTCCATGAGCCCCTTTATGGGCCACGCCGCCTACATACACACTTTTTTGCTTTTTTGGCTTAGAATGGTTACCTAAATCTTTTATTGTGGTGTTTATATATTCTATCAATTCTGTAGCTCTTTTGTTTTTGTTAATTATTTTAGCGACTAATTTAAGCGAGCTGAAGAATTCTTTTCTTTTATCAATAAGGTTTCCGTATTCAAGTACAATAACTGGTATTCCTGTTTTTCTCTGCAAATCATTTGCTGCCTTTCGGGTAGTGTATGTCCAAAAAATAACATCTGGCTGGCTTGACACAATCAATTCAGCATTCCCACCGTGTATCGGCCCAATTGAAGGCAAGGTTTTTAATTCAGGGTGAGCTAATATATATGGTCTTTTATTATCTCTTTTTTCGAACTCTTCGACACCTGTAACTTGTTGTGTTGCATTAAGGTATGTTATTATCCTTAATGCTCCTGCTTCAAGTCCTACTATTTTGGTGACATTTGCAGGTACACTAACTTCTCTTCCAGCCATATCAATTACTTTTTTTGATTTAGAAGAAACATAACTGTCCCCTGTGCTACTGCATCCTGCTATTAATAGCAGCAGGATTATGCTAATAATCAACTTTTTTTTCATAGTAAAACCACTTTGTGCTACGAATTTTTATAAAGTGCTACTTATTAATAAAATTTTGGGTTTTAAAAAATATTCTTTACATGAAAAGTGGTTTATAAAAAAAGAAAAAAGTATACTCTCAAGCCAAACCCAGTAATGACATAATCTTTATCCCTACCTTTACAATGCCTAATTTTATGCTTTTTGTAAGGGACTGGCCCTTGATTATTATTTCATTTCCTATGCTGTCTTTGATTTCTTTAATTGTATTATTTGAGTTAAGTATCTTTTGTGTGATGTTCTCATCGTTTATGAAAACATTGTAATCAGGCTTATCAGCAAGACTGCAATTAAGGGAAGTAACAGAGTGTTTAGCTATCACTACATGCCCTGCCGGGGTTTCATCCGGTCCATAAAAATTCATCACTTCGTTTCCAAAGGGTATGCTTTTTGGAACCTTTAGACCCTCTTTCACATTATTTTCGCTTAAGATTTGCTCACAAATATTTGTATTAGCAAAAGCCACTGGCAACATTATCAAAAGTAATAAAATTATTTTTTTCATAACAACCCCCCTTAATATGTTCAATTAATATTACGCTAACATTTTAGTTTTATAAAGTTTATCTAAATTTCTTCTGAAAATGAATAAGTTAAGATTTTTTGAGTTTAAATTACAAAAGGGCAAAATATATAATTGATTTTTTTATTTTCAGAGATATAAATGAAATTAGCGACACTTTGTTATATTAAATATAAAGGAAAAACTCTTATGCTTCATCGTGTTAAAAAGGAAAACGATATGCACGAGGGCAAGTGGAATGGTCTGGGTGGTAAATTCGAGGCAGGAGAAACTCCTGAAGAATGTGTAATTAGGGAAATCCGGGAAGAGTGTGGTTTGATTCTCAAAAATCCTGTTCTTAAGGGGATAATAACTTTCCCAAAATTTGATGGTCTATATGACTGGAGAGTTTTTGTTTTTGTGGCCAAAGATTTTACTGGTGAGATAATAGAATCAAACGAGGGTAATCTTAAGTGGATAGATGATGAGAAATTGCTAGACCTTAATTTGTGGGATGGGGATAAAATTTTTTTAAAATGGCTGAATCGTACTGGTTTTTTTTCAGCAAAGTTCATTTATGACAATGGGAGTTTGATTGACCACAATGTGGTTTTTTATAATTAATTATGTACTTGTTATTTGTATGAACAAACACTAAATAATGCAAAGCATTTTTGGTGCACCAAAAATTTTCCCGAAAAAAAATTTTTTAGTGTTTTTGAACTTAAAAAGTTCATCCTAAAAAGTGGGGTAAAAAGATATAATTCTGAATATTTTAAAAAATCTTATTTTTTTGTTATTAAACCCAATAAAAATAAGGAAAGACTTATATACTCTTAAAAAATAGATAAATCAAAATGAAGATACCATACTCAAAAAAAGCGACAATGAACATAAGGGCACGGATAAGAACAAAAGTCCCATGGTTATTTGGAAAATTCACGCTAGATGAAGAAAAGATAACAATAAATTACTTCTTTTTTACCAAAGAGATCCAATTCAAGGACATAAAGTCATTGAAGATATTTGATAAGTATCTCCAGATAAGCCTTGAGAAAGAAACATTCCAGATAAATCTTCCAGAACCAGATAAGGTAAAAAAGTACATAGAAAACAATAGGTAAATATCTTTTCTCCTAATTTCAAATGCTTGTAGTAATTCCCTGAAATACTCCTTTGTCTGGATTTTACCCGCTCATATTAACATTAATCTAGTGAATGGCAAATATACTATTTTATTCTATTTTTTTGAAATAAACTCTATTATTTTTCTTTTTGTAATGTCTTTTACTTGCTTTTCAAGCTTGAAATTATATCTTGTGAGTGTGATTTCAATAATCATATTTGCAGATTTGCTTTTTAGTTTTCCCACCCTTAGTTCAACCTGTTTTACAAGTTCCGGAAACTCTTTTTGCACTTCATTGAGAATGTATTTTTCTAATTTTTCAAGTTTACCAAAATTTGAGGAGGGGAAATCAAAGTTAAACATTATCCTTTTTAGATTGATTTTGCTGAAGTTTATAACCTCGCTTGATAAGATTATATTATTGGGAATATAAATAATATTCCCCTCATCACTTTTTATTTCAGTTGAGGTAAAACTGATGTTTCTGATAATTCCTTTATTTGAATTTATCATTATGTAGTCTCCGATAGTAAAATTTCTTGAGAACATCATCATCAGGCCGTTTACCAAATTAACGACATGCTCTTTGAAAACCCATGCAAGTCCAGCAAAAAAGAGCGCAAATCCTGTTAAAAATGCTTTAATATTGATATCACTATAAAGTATTATTCCTACTATAACTGACATAACAAAAATTATGTTTACTATACTGGAAAGACCGATAGTCAGGTTATCAAAATGCTCTGGAGCTAGCTTATTTCTTTTTCTATAGGTTGAAAGCAATAAGATTTTAAGCAAATGTGTTACGACATAAAATGCAACAATCATAAGTAGTAGATCTACACTCACAAAAAGTGCTGAAACATCCAGGCAATCTTTATAATACATGCGAAAGAAAAGTATGACTAGTAATAAGAAAAAGAAGATATAAGTTTTGAACTTATTTGATTGAGTTATATAAAGCTTTTTTAGAAGAAAAGCGTTTTTTGTTTTTTCAAGTATTGACATAATCTCTGCGCGGCACCCGTTCCTTTTTTTAAATATTTTTATTTCATTTCAAATAACAGAAAAAGTAAGGTAATCCTCCTGATACAAATATATGTGGTTTTTTAGCCCTTTCACTGTGGTAGGTTTATTTATTGATAATCTCGCAGAGATTTGAAAGGGGTCTAATAACAAAAATCTTTTGGATTTTTGGAACATCC
>JBNJGV010000063.1:0-6409 GCA_051819785.1 Nanobdellota archaeon
TCTTCAGTACTTATTACAATGGAAGGATTTGATTGATACGCGCCCTTATTTTGAACCCTTACACCTATTTTAAGGGGATTATTTTCAATAACAGAGCGAGGAGGGGCATTTTCAATAAAATCTATGCTTACCCCGCCGGTTCCAGTCCTCAGTTCAGCTTTTGTAGCAGGTCCCCCCTGTGGTTGGACACAACCAGCAAGCATCAAAAGCATTAAAATTGTTATTAGTTTTATTTTCATCGTCATGGTCCTGGTGTAATGTCATTAGCGACATTCTCTTTGAATATTTCTTCCTTGCATGTTCTTAACTCAAAACCCTCGCATGTATCAGGCTCTGAGCAGCAGTCGGCCTCAAAATCTGTTATGTCGTATTCAATCTGCACATTGATGTTGTCTTCTCTTATCTCTTTTCCAACACGCGGGTCGAATTTATCTCTCACAGTAATTCCAAGCCCGTAAGGGAAATTTTCATCAATACATTTTTTCTTAGTTGAATAAATCGGCCAGTCAATCGAACAAAATTCCCTGCCTTCTTTATTTTTTAATATTATGCTGTTTTCTGGTCCCCAATCATCATCAAATCTTATGTCTATTAGCGAATTTAGGGGCTTTTCTTCATCTAATCCGATTTTGTCGCTTCCTTGTATAAAATTGCTTGCATATTTATAATCAAGTTCGCATTCATACTTTTTATCTTTAAGGGTGCAACCATTAAATTTCACTTGGACAAAAGGATTTCTTCCAAAGTTTGAAAATTCATTTGATTTTGTAAATGTTTCCTCGCCCATTGTAATCATGTCATTGAAAACAAGCTTTGCCTTTATTCTATTTTCATCAGTGTTGTATTGTTGTTCTTCAATTATTAATTTGAGTTTTGTTTCGCCGAAATCCTCTTGTTTTTTCTGTATTTTCGGGAATTTATCCCTAACACATTCGACTATTTGAATTTTTTCTTTGAGCTTTTCATATTCTCTCTTATCGGTTATAAAATTTTCAACTTCACTATCCAAATCTTCATTTATATCAACTTCACTTTTGCATTGTTCTATTGTTTTTTGTTTTTCTTGTTCTTGTGTATAGGGGTCCCAATCGTTTTTATCATACGCGCATCTTGAAACCCTATGTAGTTCATTTTTCTTTTCATATGAGGCGTAAAGTATTTTCTTAATATCGTCAGGACTTGGGTATTTTGCTGTACCTTCAAGATAGATGCAATCGTCAATATCAATTTCTTTATATTTAGCATTAAATCCAATGGTTCCACTTTCCAATTTTGAATCATCCCACTCTTTCTCTTCAGGGATTTTATGTGTCTTGTCAAAATCGCCTTCAGCGCAAAGTTTCATGCTATCGATTATATCTTCCTGATATTTTTGTGTGATGCCCGGAAGTCTATCAAAACATATATCAAAATTAATGTATCTTCCGTTCTCAATGCATTTTTTCATGTTTCCTACACCATGGTTATACTCTGCCAATGCGTACTTTAATACATCCTCTTTGGCTGCCCCCCTTTCAATAGCATTGTTTATTCTTTTAGCTAAATAATATGTTCCAATTAAGATGTTTTCTTGCGGGTCCATCAAGTCAGGGTTGTAACTCCTTTCTTTGATTTCTTTGTCTTTCAGTTCTTGCACAACATCATCTTTTGTTGGCTTCATTATCTGCATCAGGCCGTATGAAGGATCATTTGGGTTAATCGCTTCAGGGTCTCCGCCTGATTCTCTAATTATCTGTGCTTGTATAAGACAAGGCGTTAAAAAATCCTTCAGCTTTTCGTTAAATTTTCCCTTGTCATTTATCTTATCAATACTATTTTTAATGTAATTTCCATAATCGTTTCTTATCTTGATATGCTGGCTTTCTGTTCCCTTTGGTAGTTCATAGGGTTCTGTTGCACCGCTTCCGATCACTTGCACCCTTGTTGATTTTTCAAGCTGGTAATCGTATCTTGCCCTCGCTCTAAAATATTTTGTTGAAATTGGCCTTCCATCAAGAATTTCTTCTTCATTGTCAATATTTATCCTGCAGCTGAATGTTTTGTACCTGTCTATGTTTTTAAATTCCTGCCCGTATTTTTCAACATCAAGGTAATATGTGTGATAGCCTTCTGTTTCTTTATCTGCATAGTCCTTTAGGCAGTTATTGAATGTTTGTAAATTAGCATCCTTTGCACATTTGTCTTTTAAAGTTCCGTCGTTTTTAAAGCATGAATCCTTAATGCCTGCTTTTTCCTGGCAATCTCTGAATTGGCTGGACCGGTACTCTTTGTAACCCTTAATTATTTTGTCCTTGTTTTCAGAGGAGCTGACACGCTCTTCTGCCTTTTCTTGCAGGCAGTCGTTAAACTTGGATTTTGTTTCCTGACTTGGGCCTGTCGCAGGATGACTTGATACAATTCCATTTTCACTAACCATGCTTTTATCCATATTTGTGTCTTGCAGGCATGCTTCAAACTCTTCTGTTTGCTCTGACCTGAATTTTGCAAGCGCTTCTTCTTTTGTCATATCGCTATTGCTTTCGAATTCATAATTGCAGCTGTTTACGTCAAGACTCATTGAATCGGGCACTTGAATCATCAATTCTTTCAGTTTTTTGATTTGTCCCTGCCAACCCGTATTTGATTCGATAGTAACACCCAGTCTTGGCCGGCTGTTGCCTTCTTTACTTATTGCGGTTGGTTGGCTTGAAATATCCATTCCAATCTTCACTGGACCGCTTGTGTATTTTGCTTGTGGGTTTTTGTCAGTAATATCATATTGTGAAAGGGGGTCCTTGCCTTCGCCGATAAGGGTTCTCATAGTTTGCTTATTCATAAAATATGATTTTTGGTAAGCCATGGTCTCAAAATTAAAATCAGAGGTGATTGTGATCTTATGGCTTCCTCTGTCAAGATATCTTGGTTCAAAGACGCAGTCCACTTGCTCTTTTTCAAGGTTGTAATACCAATTGGCTTCTTCCGGGTAGATCTGGTTTGCTTTTTGTGTTTCTTTAAAATCTCCCTTCTCATCTTTTGCCCCCCTGTAACAGCTTATATTGAGAAGGACACTATCATCAAGGCTCATTACCTCAACTTGTCCATGCACGCTCACTGGACTGTCATAGAAAAACTCGGGAGAAGTCGGCTTTACCCTCTCAATATATACTCCTAACTTTTTGTCACTATTTTTGTCAACCATTCCTGTGTAGTATCCGCCTGTTGCAACGGCCATCTGCTTTTCAAAAGCATCGCCGATTGAAAGGAAACCTCCTTTGATTGCCCCGTAAACATCTTCACTCCAGAATGCGAGCGATTTATGATAAAAATCAATTGCGAGATCACTTTGTTGCTGTCCCACATAGTCTGCCGGGGACATTTTTGAAAAAGTTACCGCAGGAAGGCTTCCGAGAATCACACCAATCCAGAACAAAACCACTAAGAGTTTCGTAATTTTTGCAAACCTTGAAGGATTTTCAGAATTATTATACCATATTATTGCAAAATAGAACCACCAGGGCGTAAGCAACCTGTTAACAAGATAATAATGCACGAATTTATTCGTCTGAAGAAAGCTTATGTTTCCAATTAATAATGGCAGAAGTATCTCAAGCGCAAGAACAATGACAAGACTTCTTATTCCACTAGAATTTTTATCCTCGATTCCAAATATTACGCTCCAGACAAAGATTGCGAAAGCTATATCAATATACCATGTGTGGCCGACA
Source organism: Nanobdellota archaeon (assembly GCA_051819785.1). Taxonomy (GTDB): domain Archaea; phylum Nanobdellota; class Nanobdellia; order Woesearchaeales; family DSVV01; genus CAZBGG01. The sequence continues at coordinate 3,705 of JBNJGV010000063.1, forward strand.
GAAAAGCCAAACCCAAATTTCATAAAATGCACAAGCAATGCCAATATTATAAAGAGGTCTCCGCCTCTTCTCTGAAGGCGTTCTTTCCATTCGTCTCTTTTCTCCTTTCTTTGTTCTTTTCTTGCCTTTTTATTTTCTCGCTCGTGTTTTTTTCTTTCTTCTCTATCTTTAAGTGTCTCGTTTTTTAATTCTTCTTTTCTTCTCTCCTTTTCTTCCTTTTTTTCCTGTTTTCTTTGTTGCCTGTTCTGCCAACGCTGTTTTAAGAAATTTCCTCCGACATTTGCTGCTCCTCTTGCCGCGTTGCCAGTATGCTTTTTAACAGAATTAAGTGTATCTCTTCCAGTCTGCCGAAAAGCATTTTCTCTCTCTATTTCCTGTTCTTTTCTCTCATTCTCTTCTCTTAATCTTTCTTTTTTCTCTTCCCAAATTTTTTGTCTCTCTTCTTCTCTCTTCTTCCATTCTTCATCAAATTTTTTGTTTTCTTCTTCCGTTTGGGCAGTTTGGGCCCAGTTTTCATGAATTTTTTGGTTAATAATATTTTGTTTTCTTTTAATAATTTTATCTAGTTCCGCCCACCCTTTTGACCACTGATAAAGATTATCTCTTTTGAGTTTTAAGTTTTCAATTTCCTCTTCAAGCTCTTTTTCTCTTTTTCTGTACCAATCAGGGTCTCTTAGTGGATTAAGCATATCAATTTCCTCTTTTCACATACGTCTATCTAGCTAATAAAAATCTTAGAACTTGTCTTATTTAATCTTTTCTGTTTAAAAAGCTTAATTTACTGCTTTTTCTGCTTCTACTTCCATTTTGATTATGTCCAGAGAATGCATGTCTGGCTCAATTTTGATTGCATTGCTGCCATCTTCTACATAATCATCTATTTTTCTGTCATATTCGTCGTCGTTGGTGTCCATGTAGAACTGGTAGCCATTCACAAAAATCTTAGCAGCTTTCCTTTTACCATCATCAATAAACTTGAACCTCAACCAAATATCATAATTTGATTTCAATTTTGACCATTCTTCAAATGTATTTCCTTTGTCGGGGCACTGGAAACTGCCTTCTTCTGTCTTATAGCCGCTGGGGCAGTCGTCGCAATCATCTATATGAATTCCTCCTTTGCAGACATAGCTTAGGCCATACTTAGGCACCTCGTTACACCAGTAATTTGTCTCAGACTGCTCAAAACAGCAATCCTTATCATATAAGTTGCTGCAGCTTTCCGGGCAGAAATTATCTGTATCGTCTCCGCATTTTCCTTCACAAACCTCTGGCGGGTCTCCCTCGTTGTCTTCATAGCCGGAAGGGCAATATTGACAGTCACTTTCATAAACTACGCTTCTGCACCTATCGTTTTCGTTTTCCGGAGCCATATCGCACCAGTATTTTGAGGTTTTTTTAAGGCAACAATCCTTATCTTTATATTCTGGGCAGCCTGCCGGGCATTCTCCGTCAATATCCCCGCATTCTGCGTCATCTTCATCTTTTTTATATATGCTGAACAATTCTTCATCAAGGTCAAAATAATAAACTGGAAAAGTCATCTCTTCCATCTTTGTTTGAAGATTTATATGGTTGATTAAGTAATGTCCTTGTTCTGCATGAAAACTTATTGTGTTTTTTCCTGTATTAATCATGTCCGAAGATAAATCTATTTTATTGAGTTGTCCGCAGTCTGGCACTGCCTGATACACAATTTTTCTGTTTAGCATAACTGTGAGCACCCCGGCAGTTGCTGCGTTGCAATCTGGGTTGAACTTTAATTTAGCATTGTCCAGATTTTGTTTTTCAGAATCATCTATTATAAAGGTATTTTCGCTTTTTTGCCTGCTAGTGTCTTTTTCATCAAATATAATTCTTATGTTATTGAGCTCGTATTCGTTGGTCTTCCAGAATTTCCATCCCACACCAGAAACCCTGAAAATAAGCTCGTTTTCCTCCTGCAGGAAACTATCTTGGATTGCAATTGGCTCATTAAGTCTCCCCTTTTCAAGAGCTTTTCCAAATATTTTGTTGCCGTTAAGGATAATGTTTAGGTAACCTTTATTATTTCTGTTTGGGTTGAGCTTGAAATCAAGAAAAGCATTCTTTGTGTTTTCTGGAAGCTCAAAATTCATTTTGCTTTCTTTTTTATCAAAAACACTGCTCTTTACATATTTGGCTGAACCAATTTGTTTTTCTTTTCCTATCGTTCTTGTAAAAAGATTGATTGCCGGCAAATGATGGTCAAACTCTTCAAAACGTAGAGAACTTACCTTCCCCGGGCTTTCACTAAGAACTTTTTTATCCATTTCCTCAAAAAACTGGTCTTCTTCATTATTGTTATTTTCATCAAGCCCATTACTGCTGGACTGGTCCTGAAGAAGCTCTTCTCTTGCGCTTGGCGGCAAGAGCAGAAGATATAGTAGTAAAGCGCCCCCTATTATAGCAATAAAAGCGGCTGCGCCTCCAGCAGTGTTTTGGCCTTTTTTGTACATATTGTATGTTTTTAGTCTTCTTTATTTAAAAGCTTTTCTGTTTATTATAAAGAAAGAAATCATGGTAGGCAGAACAATAATTAAAGATGTGGCAGAGACAATCATAGTGATGTCAAGATTAAGAACCTTGTTCTTTCCAAGAATCATTATAATAAAGCCTGCGGCTGAATAAATGAATAATCCAATAATTCCTGATTGCACCATCGCATGTAAGCTTTCTATTCTTTC
>JBNJGV010000064.1:0-6008 GCA_051819785.1 Nanobdellota archaeon
GCCCAAGCTCTTCTGAACGGTCGGCCCAGAAAAACGCTTGGCTTCAGAAAGCCGGATGAGGTATTATTAGAAGTGTTGCGTTAGTTTTTAGAATCCAAGATAATATTATAAATCTGCTAATTTCTTTTTATATTATGAAGAACATTATAAGAAAAGTTTTAAGTGACGATGCAGAATTTAAATTTAAAAAATGCCAAACATTTAATTTAGATAAAAATAGAGAATATGGATTATATGTTCATATTCCTTTTTGTAAAAACAGCTGTCCTTATTGCCCTTACTTCAAAACAATTTACAATAAACAAAAGAGCAAACAATTTCTTAAAGCATTAAAAAAAGAAGTAGAGTTAACTTCAATAAATAATGGAAACATAAAAGTAAACTCTTTATATTTTGGGGGAGGAACACCGACACTTTTAGAAAATGATTTAATTAAGATAATAGAATATTTAAAATCAAAATTCAATATTTCTGGAGAAGTAGCAATAGAAACCTCTCCAAGTGATTTAAATGAAGAAAAATTAATCTCTCTAAAAAAAGCGGGTGTAAATTCTATTTCCATAGGAATTCAATCTTTTAATAATGATTTATTAAAAGAAATAGGTAGAAATTATAATTCTGATCTTGTTATTGAAATAATAAAACTACTGAAAAAAATTAATTTTGAAACCCTAAATATAGATATGATGTTTGCTTTACCAAAACAAACTATAAATGATTTAGAAAATGATTTAGACACCTTAATCAATCTTTCTCCATCTCAAGTTACTTTTTACCCCTTATTTACATTTCCATATACCTCAGTAGGTAAATACAAAAAAATTAAGAAAATCAAAATGCCTAATTTTTTTACTAGAAAAAAAATGTATTACTTAATTTGTAACAAGATGAAAGAGGCAGGTTATGAGCAGAGTAGTGTGTGGGCGTTTAAGAAAAAAAGTACGAATAAATTTTCTTCAGTCACAAGGGATTTTTATATTGGTTTTGGGCCAAGTTCGGGAAGTTATACTGGTAAAAACTTTTATTTTAATACATTTTCTTTAGAAAATTATTTTAAACTATCTAATAAAAGAAAACCAGTAATTCTAAAAATGTCTGTTGATAAAAAATTAACAAAACTATTTTGGTTATATTGGAGATTTTACGAAACAAAAATTCCTTTTGAGGATTATAAGAGATTATTTAATTCAGATGTTAAAGAAGATTTTAGGTTTATTTTCTTAGTTATGAAATTATTAGGTTTTATTTATAAAGAAAATAAAGATTACTTACAATTAAATATGAAAGGAATTTTTTATATACACTTAATTCAAAATATTTTTGCTTTGGATTATGTAAATAAAATTTGGTCTGTTTGTCAAAAAGAAATAAATCCTAAAGAGGTTCAATTATGAAAGAATTTTTTTATTTTATTAAATGGTTCATACTGGTTAAATTTTTTGGGAAGAAAATTCCATTTAACGGAGCAATTATCCTTAATGATTTGTGTAATCTAAATTGTAAGCATTGCACTGTTTCCAGTAGAACTGGAAAAAACATTAAATTTAAACAAATTGAAAAAGATTTAAAATCTCTATATACAAAAGGAATAAGATTTTTAGAGATTACTGGAGGAGAACCATTTTTATACAAGGATAATGAAAAAGGTTTGGAAGACATAATCAAATTGGCAAGAAAAATCGGTTTTTATAGAATACTGCTTTGCACTAATGGGACTTTGCCAATCAAAACATCTGCTGATTATGTTTGGGTAAGTATCGATGGAGATAAACAAACTCACAACAGAATTAGAGGAAATACTTACGAAAGAATTATGCAAAATATTTTAAAGAGTGAGCACAATAAAATTTTTATTAATTTTACAATCTCGAAATTGAACTATAAGAGTTTAGATTTCTCTGTAAAAGAGATTTTATCTAATAAAAATATAAATGGCATTTTGTTTCATTTTTTTATACCTTATCTTAATTCAGATAAAATTGGAGTTTATGATAAATTAAAAAATAGAATTATTAATGAAATATTTTTGCTAAAAGAAAAGTATGGAAAAAAGATTTGTAATACTAAATCTGCTTTAAATTATCTCAAAAATGAAAATTGGGAAAAACCGGTCTGGGGAAGTTTAATAATTTATAATGGAGAAATAAGCCCCTGTTGTTGTAGGTATGAAATTGTAAATAACGAAATTTGTAAGAAATGTTTATCTACTCCTGCTGTTGAAACTTATAATATTCAAGAAATAAATATTCCGACAGCATTTGAAATATTAAGAAATTTTTACTAAAAATTCGTTTTTATCCTTCTTTCTTAGAAAGAAAGAAGCAAAGACGACGCACACACCTCATATTTAATGGATTTTACAGACAACACTCGCCATCTTAAAGTGCCATCTTTAAAATTAATAAATCTGCCTTTGAACAATTCTGCGAAAAATCACTAAATTTCACTTCGTTAAATTTCAGATAATCTCGATGTTGTTCGCAATTCCGCTATAATCCATCGCGAACAATGCTGAGCTTTGCGAATGGGAGAGGTAGGGATATCTTGGAGTAAATTGAAGCAAATCACCGCGGAACTCCGTACAACTCATGCTTTGCTTATTCCCACTAAATTCTTTCACCGTTAAGCTCTGAGAGATCTTCGTTAAGCTCAGCATCGTCTTGGACAGGTAATACTTGTTGTCGCTATGACCTTACTTTAGATGTTCGTCAGCGTTGACTTTGGCATTATGATTATCAATTTTTCTTACTTTAGAGTTCCAGAAACCTTTTGAGATTGTTCGTTGGTATGAATTCTTGTACGTAACAATCAAGTCCGATATCATTTGTTGGTTCTGAAAAGTAGATGGGCTTTTTTTTAGCAATTGTATAACCAAGCTCAAGTTTTAAACTTGTTCCCATATATCCTTCGTGAGTTATAAAGTAGACTTTGTCTGAATTATTAATTGCTTCATAGTGTTCAAGAGCTAATCGTTTTTTCTCTTCGATAGTGTTCGTGTTATCTTTATTATTGGTGCTATTGTAATCGAGATTTGGAAAGAGAGGTTTAATACCAAGGGCTTTAAAGTTTTCCATGGTTTCCTTTACAAGATTTTTATATTTCATGCTAGAGCAAATTGTAATTTTCATATCTATATTTTACTGAATTTCTTTAAGTTCACCTAATTCTGACATTAATTTCTAATTGAGCTCTTCTTCTAATTCAAACGGAATAGCTTCGTTGCTTTCATCAACTTGTTGTAAGATCTTTGCGGTAATTGTTGAGTCTTTAGTATCTAATTTTGCACTGTCAATAATAAAGAGCTCTCCACCAAAGTTAGAATCTACAAGATAAAGTGTTGCATTTTGAGCTGTACCATCTATCGAGAAGTAAGTATCTGTTGCATTGACTGTCAGAGTATCGGCTTCCAGCGACCCGTGCATATATCCATGGTTGGCTTTTACATCGAGCAGGAGAACCGAAAGCGAGCCAGATACTGAACTTCTGGACAGTTCGATAGACATCTGTTCATCGGAGTATTTATCAAACTGTACTCGGCCATTGCTAATGGAAACTGTATCTAAATCAGGAGTTGTGACAGTGATCTCTACTTCGGGCTTATTACAAAAGAAACAATTACTTTGAGAAAATTTTTCTTCAATTATAAGGATGTCGTTTTCAACCGTGACATCCAACATCTCTTCGTCTATTGCACGTGATCGAACACTCACACTTTGTACTTCTCCATTTTTGATCGTAATGCGATCACTGTCATCAATGGAAACCTTTGTCAAAAAAGGGGTCAGTCAAAAAAGGGGTCAAAAAAAGGGGTCAGGAGCATTTTTCATGAAAGAAAAAAAAAGGGGTCAGGAGCATTTTTCATGAAAGAAAAAGGGGTAAAAAGGGGTCAGGAGCATTTTTCATGATAAAATAACTTTACAATGCCTCGAGCGGAGCGGGTAGATGTAAAAGACTGTTACTATCACGTACTCAATCGGGCCAATGCCCGTCTGACTCTATTCGAGCAACCCAAAGAGTATAGACTATTTGAGTCTGTCCTGGAAGAAGCTAAAGAAAAGTATGGTATGCGGGTGATCGCATACTGTTGTATGCCTAACCATTTCCATTTTGTTCTCCAGCCCCAAGAAGATGGAGACCTTTCAAAGTTCATGTATTGGTTTTCTATGACGCTTACCTTGCGTTGGCACGCTATTCAGAAAACAACTGGGTCCGGACATATCTTTCAAGGTAGATACAAGTCGTTTCTTATTCAAGAAGATGCCCACCTCCTCACTGTTATTAGATATGTAGAACGGAATCCTTTAAGGGCTCGTTTGGTGAGGAGTGCCGAAAACTGGAAATACTCCAGTCTGTATCGAAGACTAAAAGGAACATCAAAGCAGAAAAAGATCTTAACAGATCCGGAAATAGCTCTACCTAAAAATTACCGGAAGTTCATACAGCAACCTATTACAGAGGATGAAATGAACGCAATCAGGAGATCTATTAATAAGAACACTCCCTACGGTACTGATGCGTGGAGAGATAAAATGGTTGTCCAATTCAAATTACAGGCTACCTTGAGGCACAAGGGGAGACCGAAAAAGAAATAATGCTCCTGACCCTTTTTCCTCTATACCGATAAGTATTCCAGTAGTTCCTATTAAAAGAATAAAAATCGTGAAACCAAAATCATCGTGAAAAAAATTCCAAAATGATTTTCCGTTTATCCAACGATTAAGAAAAATAATCAAAACAAGGGCAGAAACATAGATAAGAAATTTATTTTTAAATCCTTTTATAAAGTAACCTATTAAAACTGTATAAAGAAACAGAAATATATACGATAAAATAATAATGGCATAACCAGATCCTTCTCCATAAAATAATTTAGTCCAGTCAAGACCAAAATACCGAATATAAAAAAGAACTGAAGGTGCAAAAATAAAAGCTATTATAACAAAACAGTCTCTTTTAAATTTTATTTTATTTAGAAACATTTCTTATATTATACTAGAAAAAATTATTAGTTGTGAATTAAGTTTTAAAAAGGGGAAATGGGGTCAGGAAAATGAGGTCAGTAAAAGATGCTAGAAGAAAATGTTGTCAGCTATCATTTTTATGATTTTTTGGCAATTTATTTTATATCGGACATATCTTGTGATAAAATTTAAGAGTAATAATTAACAAATAAAATTATGAATCAATTACACCCCAGAGCTGTTTGGTTATTTTTTGTCTCTTCATTCCTAAGACTATTTATTGTTTTTATTGTTCTTGGGTTGCAGGCAATTATATTTTTTTCAGAAATTGAGAAAGAAACGACTGTTATAGCCTATATCGGATTGTTTTTGGCTATTATGGTATTTTTGATTGTTGTGCTCTTTATTTGGGCTAAACTATCATATCGATTCTATAAGTATGAACTAACCGATGTCGGATTCCGCAAAGAGTTAGGAGTTATATACAAAAAATATGTGACAATTCCTTATGATAGGATTCAAAACGTGGATATTTATCGTGGAATCCTTGCGCGTTTATTAGGGCTTTCTGATCTAAACATTCAAACTGCAGGGTCGTCAAATCAAGTATCAAGAGGTGAAGGAAGATTACCAGGACTTTCGCGTGAAGACGCAGAAAAATTACGCGATGAGTTAATTCACCGGGCAAAACAATCAAAAAATCAAGGATTATAAATTGCCAAGAAAGTATAGTGGCGAAAAGAATTCATTGACTTCAAGCGGAGAGACTTGTTGGGATTATTTCTTTTGACTCATGATTAGTTCCTAGTATACTAGGTAGAAAATGGGGTCAGCCACCTTTTTTTTAAATATTTTGTAAATAAAATGGGACAGCCACCATTTTCTTGACCCCATTTTCTCTTTTTTTGAAAAAAGTGGCTGACCCCATTTTCTTGACCCCATTTTCTCCTTTGGTTAATTCATAAAAAACGCTTTGGTTGAAATCCGCCCCAGGATAAACACTGCTAATTTCAGTACCCTTGGAAATCAACCCAACCTCCACCATTT
>JBNJGV010000065.1:0-5680 GCA_051819785.1 Nanobdellota archaeon
GAAACCCACCTCCGTTGCTACGGCGGAAAACGTAGGTGAGAACCCCGCCCTGTCCATAATCCCTTTCTGGTATACATCGGGGAAACATTATTTATTAGATATCTAATCCACTTACTTTTTTTGTAGGAGTTATAATCTTTAGTTTTTCCAATTTTATTAGAAAAATGGGTTGTTTTATTATCTCGGTATTTTATTTTAATATGATTAAAAGGTGCCGATGGGGGGACTCGAACCCCCGGCCTCTAGATAGCCCAGTTAGAGATTTGTCATTGGCTGGTTAAGCCTCATCACTCAAACCTATGAGTCTAGCGCTCTAACCGACTGAGCCACATCGGCAAGAATACTACTTTTGCAAAAACAAATCATTTAAAAGACTTTCTATTAAATCCAATCGTAATGTTTCATAATAGAAAAAAGAGATATACTGCTTATTATCATTATTCCAACTAGATAAAAAAATGCATAGGGATTATTTTCTAAAGGCAAAGTTATATTCATTCCATAAATACTCGAGATAAGCGTAGGTACTGCAATCAGGAGTGCGAGTGAAGTAAGTCTTTTAATAGTTAAATTAAGTTTTTCTGTTGAGGATATTGTTTTAATATCAATAAGATTCATTACTAGTTCCCTTTGGATTTTTTCAGTATCGAGAATCTGTAGTTTATCATAGTAAAGTTCAGCAAAATTTTGCCTGTCTTTTGTGCTGAAAGTTCTATGGTGAGATTTTTTAAGTTGGTTTAAAACTTCAAGATTAGCAACCAACGCTTGGTTAAAGTATGCGAAAGTAATGCTTTTTGAATATAGGTCTGCAAAATTAACCTTTTTTAAGTCTTTGACTTTTGTTGATTCGATTGTTGTAGCTGTTTTATCTATGAATGTAAGAAACTCGTCATTTATTTCATCGAGTGCATGAAAAAGAAATTTTCCTGGTGTTTTAAACAAGAATTTTACCTTATTTTTCTTGCATTTTACCTCAAGCTTTTCAAGAATCTTGTTACTTTCTTTTTCTATCGTAATTATCATATTTTTTGCTAAGTAAAAATATATTTCTTGTGTTTGTAGTCCTTCCTCTTTATAGATATGCGGTGCACTGTAGATAAGTTCCATGTATCTTTTTTTTGTCAGTCTCGGCCTTTCATCTTCTTCACTGCTTTCTGTAAGTTCAGGAATGGGTATGTTTGAAATTTTTGAGAGTTTTTTTACTTCTTCTTGATTAGGGTCTATACTTCTTACCCAAGTGAGATTAGTGTTTTCTAATTCATCCGGGTTTGCTTGTTTAATTCTATTATTTTTTAGAGAGAAAGCGGTTATCATATCCTTTAGAGTTTTTGAGTTCTTTAAAAATCTTTTCTAGTTTTACCTAGCTTATCTTTCTGAATATGTGGTATTATTTGTCTTAAGTTATTATTCATAGTATATAATATGTAGTTTGAGTTTATAAGTTCTTGATTAGGAACTTTTATAAATAAACCTTTTCTCGCAAGTTATTATGAAGGCATTAAAAGATAAGGAATACAAGGAGCTGAAAGAGGAGCTTGATATGTGCCAGAATCCTTTGTATTTTTTTCATGATGATCCTGATGGCTTGTGTTCTTTTTTGCTTTTTTACAAATACAAAAGAGAGGGCAATGGCGTAGTTATAAAAAGCACTCCCTTAATAGATCTTAAATATTTAAAAAAAGTTGAAGAATATAATCCTGATAAAATATTTGTTCTTGACATTGCAGATGTATCTCAGGAATTTATTGATTCTGTGAATGTGCCAATTATCTGGTTTGACCACCATGGGCCTTATCAAAGAAGAAATATAAAATATTTTAATCCAAGGCTGCATAATAAAGATAATAATCCTCCTGTTTCGTATATGGCGTATTTTGTTGTTGAGGAAAATAAATGGATTTCTCTTGCAGGCATGGTGGCTGACTGGTATTTACCAAAAAAAACTATGAGGAATAAATTAAGTCAAGAATTTCCTGACCTTTTACCTATGCATGTAGATGATCCTGCTGAAGCACTCTTTAATACTAGGCTTGGTAAACTTTGTAAGATTCTATCCTTTATATTAAAAGGTACGTATAGGGATGCTATGAAATATGTAAAGATCCTTACAAGAATCAACTCACCTGAAGAAATTCTTAATTGTGAAACTAAACAGGCTGAATTTGTTTATAAAAAATATGAAAAAATCAATGCCATGTATGAATCTTTATTGGAAGATGCCAAAAAAAAGGTTACAGATAACCTCTTTTTGGAATTTTATTATTCAGAGGATACCACCTCTTTTACAGGTGACATAGCTAATGAATTGCTTTATCTTTATCCTGAAAAGATAATCCTTATTGCAAGAGAAAAATCTGGAGAAATGAAATGCAGCCTCAGAGCGGCAAAATATGACCTTCCTTCTATGATCGACCAATCCATCTCAGGTTTAGAAGGAGCTTACGGAGGGGGGCATAAGAATGCTTCGGGCGCAGTTATAAAAAAAGATGATTTTGATTTTTTCTTAAAAAAAATGAAAATAGAAGCAAAAAAACAGTCTAAAGAGACTTAAGTTCTTCTTTAACTTTTTCACTCCATTGGTCATCGCTAGTATTTGTTATTGGGAGGCCATTAGGCATCAAATTTTCAGGTATTTTTTCATGTCCTATTTTTTCTCCCAGTTTATAAATTTTACACTGTTTGAAATTACTATTGCAATATTTTTTCATAAATCCCTGGATAGCCATCTTGATGTCTTCATTATCTTTATTTGCGATTAGAAACTTACAACTTTTAATCTGTGGACAAATGCCAGCTTCAGGGTTACTTTTTTCTGATTCTCCTTTTTCCTGAGTTTTTGATGTGTTTTCATCAAGTTTCTTTTTTTCGGTTGAGGATTGCATCGCACCAACTCCTGATTTATTTTGTTCGTTTGTTTTTTGCTCATTTGTTTCGGCCATTTTTAGTCAGTATGTACTACTTATTCTTTATTATAAAAATTTTACTTTTTTAAGCTTTTTATTCCGTAAAGCTTATAAATAAACCATTAATCCTTACTAATCGATTGGTCTTTCGCGCCGGTGGTCTAACGGCTAGGATAGGGGCCTTCCAAGATTAAATATTATCTTTTTCGAAGAGAGCCCTTGGTCCGGGTTCAAATCCCGGCCGGCGCATACATAAAACAAAATGACTTTTCAGGTTAAATTCTTTAAATGATTCATATATTAATTGTACTATTTGTCTTTATCATTTGTGTAGACTAGTTGGAATTCCTTTTGTAAGGAATCATCTTTTGTCTCTAGATTAAGTGTACAACTAAATTTTTTATCATCATTTAATGAATTGAGCAACCTAAAACCAAAAGTAACCAGATATTCTTCCTTTTTTAAACCGTGATATTTTATACCATCTGGCATTACAATCTCTTCTGAGACTGAGTTTTTAGGTCTTATAATCGCCAGCCTTATTCTTGAGAGCGGAGGATTTTCATTTCTTAAATAAAAAAAAGAACAACTCTTTAGCTGATTCATTTCTCCAAAAGCATCTTGTTTGTATACATCTTCTTTAAGATTACGAAATTTGAAATTAGTTCCATCTTCTGCTTTGCATTGCCCATTTATTACTAATTCGTCGATTTCTTGGTTTATATTCAAAATGTAACCAGTAGTGAATGAATTTGTATAATTTTTTCCTTCAATATTCAGGTATGACCATGAAAGATAAAACTTCTCCTTTTTCTTATTGTCCAGTATTGTTGATATGCCTTTAACCTTAAAAGGCCCTTTTATACCAATTATTTTATCATCTTTTCTGTTTAGAGTTTCTGTTGAATTACTGGCAAAGTTATTTTCTTCGTTTTCTGCCTTTTTTTCTCCCGGAGTATTTTTGTCTTCATTATTAATTATTTCACCTTTTTCTACTAATGCTTTAAGAAATGGTTTGTCAGTGTTTATGTCAGGCAATGCAGGGGCTTTCATTCCGATCATAAACGAAAGCACCATTATAAGAACAATGTAGATGACTATTGCAGTAAAATCAAGTTCTTCTTTTTTTTTCTTTTTCATATTCTCACTTTTTTATTATGGTAAAACTTTTCGATGTACTTTTATCTTTATCAACAATAACTTTAATTTTACAAGTTATTTCTTGAAATCTACCCAAGGTGTTGAATCCAAAACTTGTTTTGTATGATCCATTTTTTGGGTTTAAGTATACTGGGTGCCCCTTCATTTTGGATTCGTATGAGGAAATCTTAGAAGGTCCGTTTATCATGGCCTTGATTTCTTTTTCTTTATTTTTTAAGTAAAATAAAGCTGTTGGGTTTTTATTTTTAAGATTCATAAAAATATTGGGTGTTATAGTTGAATTAATTTTAAAAAGGGTGGATTGCTTCATCCAGCATTCTGGGACAATGGATAAACTTTTTGAATTGTTTTTCAAATGAATAATAAAACCATAGTTATATTTATCAATGTTTCTAGGATTGTAAGTTGTGAAATTATTCTTATTTATCTCTTGTTTTATTACTGATGCTCCTTTAAATGAAGTAAGATTGCTCAAATAAAAAATATCATGGGTCTTTTCTTTTTGGGCTGTGAACTTATTGCTTAGTTCTATGTTTTCATTACCACACCCGCTAAGTAGCCCAATTAAGACCAATATAAGTATTATTTTTTTCATTATTTATCACTTTTACTATGGACAGCAATGTATTGTAGCACAATCTTTGACTGAACTTCCGTAACTTCCTGAACTATAAAAACTATAAGTTTCCATTCTGTCAGCTACATCGCATGAAAAGGTTGTCCTGCAATCTGACCTATAATAACATGTTGTAACCCATATATCACTTTGTGAGCAATGAAGGGTTGCGCAATCTTCGACTGAGCTACCATAAGTTCCTGAGCTGTATGTTCCATAATTTATAATAGGATCTATTCCATCGCACCCTACTGTTGCCCTGCAATCAGATTTATAATATGAAGAACTATACGCACTTACAAATGAGTTAAATTCGGCCCATGTTTTAGTACCTACAAAAATATTTTTGCTTCCTTGGTTGTAAACTTTATAGCCATCGGCATAATAAGGTATTACTTCATTAGTTCCTGAATCTACTCTATGCCCTTCATTTTGTGTATCTATTGCAGAAACTAGCGGTAGTATTTGAAACACAAGCATTATTACAATTGCAACAGATTTGATTAAACTCTTATTCATTTTTGAGTTCTTCTATTTTCTTTTCCAAAGTATCTATTTGTTTTTGTTGCTTCTTTACAGCTTCAACAAGAACACCCACCATATTGCCGTACTGCACGGATTTCATTCCCGATTTTTTGTCAGTTCTTACAAGTTCAGGGAATTCTTCTTCTACATTTTGTGCGATTAAACCTATGCTTTTTTCATTATTATCTTTCCAGATGAATTCTACTCCATTGATATGATTAAGCCTTTTTATGGGTGAATCAATTTTTGCTACGTCTTTTTTAAGGTTTATATCGGAACTGTAGTAGTATGCATTGGCTGTCATGTCTCCGCTTACAGAACCTGAGTTCATTTCACAGACACTATCCCCTGAACAACTATCTGAATTGTCAATAACATTATTGGAATTTTGATCAACACTTGCAGAACTTCCACTAGAATCTACTGCAATTTGTTGTAGAGGATGCCATGCATCGTCATAATTGACTGCTGCATT
>JBNJGV010000066.1:0-5597 GCA_051819785.1 Nanobdellota archaeon
GATATTGCTGAAAGATTCCAAAATGAAATTGATATTAAATGGGGAGACACAGTAAACATGAGCAGTTTAAATAAAAACCTTATTAAGCAATTTTCAAAAAGCGGATGTATTGAAATAAATACAGGAATAGTTACAGCATCACCTAAATTACACAAATATACAAATAGAAACCCTAAACAAGAGTTTCTAAAACATTATTCACATAACCTAAAACAATTAGATTACTATGGAATATGGACTCTAACAAACATAATTTCAGGATTGCCATATGAAAACAAAGAAGATGTAAAAAAAACAACTGAATTTCTTATAAGTCAAAAAAAATACATAAATGGAATTTTTAATGATAAATTTATTTTATTGCCAAATTCCCCTTTTTGGAAATATCCTGAAAAATATGGGTTAAAAGTCCTCGGTCCAGAAGTAGAATTTAATAGAATAAGTAGTAGGAGACATACACTCCGAATGGGTCATTGGAGCTATAAATTTCAAGAATTACATCGGAAAAATTCAAATAGAATCGGAATTCAAAAATATTATGATCATCTTTTAGAAAAATTATTTCCAAAGAATGTTAACATGTGGTATCAAATATTTTTACTTTACAATAATTTTGATACAAAAAAAGATATAATAAAATTCCTGCATAACTAAAACATTTCTTTATTGCCTAAGTTTAACACATTGCTAATTATTTTAGTTCAGGATTTCTATTTGACAGTTGCTTATTTTTTAATCAAAGCAATTCTTGTGACCTAACCAGAGATTCTCTACCTAGCCATTGTACTTTGGCAAACCCAAACATTTTATAGATAAATATACTAAATCAGGCTGTAATTTTGGTTTATCAATCTCAAGTTGGCAACTCGCTTCTACATTGTGTTTTAAACAGAGATTCATAATTCTTACTTAATTTAACACAACCAAAAAGAACTTTTAAGTATAAGGCATATTACTTACAAGCATTTATTTTAATATAATAGGATATAAATAATTAAAGATGAAAATTCGCGTAATTAACCTTTCGAAAATAAACGATACCCTTTTTCCACTCTAGGGACTAGGAATTGTTAATCATTATCTTAAAAATCTTGGCATACATTCAAACTTATTATTATGAAAAATATATGAGATTACAATTCTACCTCTCGCCAAGAAATTTTAAGATATCTTTTTTGGAATCAAAATTATTATACAACAAGTATAGGGGATACCATAAAGAAATCTGTTTTGGGAATTTGTTTTCTAATAATGATAAAAAATAATTATGTGATGCATCAATGTTCTTGACCTTTCTACTCCATTTCAATCCATACACTTCATTGAATTCCAATAAACCATATCTTAAGATATCTAATTTAGATTTATTTGAAACGTTGGTTAATCTATAATTATCATTTCTATATACATCTAACCCATAGCGTGAAGGATTTTTAGCAAAAGGAGAATTTTGCATCATCCTGAACCTATTTGCCATAATCCCATTTATATATTCTCTATTATCCATAAGAAAATTTTTTGTTTTCAAGATATCACTCTTTCCCTCATATGGAAGCCCACAAATCACATCGGTCACTACCCATATGCCATTCTTATCTGCCGCTTTAAAGCATTTTGATATATGCTGATTACGATTATAACCAACTTTTCCAAAAACATAATCCTGTAGTCTTTTCGAAGCAGTAGATATACCCATAAACAACTCAATACACCCGGATTCACTAAACTTTTTAATCATTTCTGGGTTGACCATACTTACATTTGCTGTATCACTCCACATAATATCATGTTCTTCTTTAAAATTTTTAACTATCTTATATGTATATTTACTATTAAAAGCAATATTAGAGTTGAGGAAAAAAAAATTATTTGTCTTATATGTTTTTTTTAGATAACTTATTTCACTATTAATTTTTTCAAGGTTGATTCTACCAAAGCTTTTTGGAAAACCGCAATAAGCACAATTATTAGAACATCCTTCTTGGAATAAATGTGGCATAACTAAAGGCCTCTTAGTTCCACTAAGTTCCTTGAATCTATCAATAATCTTAACATTTAAATTAGGAAAGAAATATTCCAATTTTTTTGGATGAATGCGATATAAGTTTAGGTGATTTTTATTATAAAAAGGTATACCCTTCCTACTTACTATAGGACTTTCAGCCGTATTATCATCTTTATAGGTAATTACTCTTGCTAAGTTGTTTTTCAAAGGTAAATCATTATTTATTACCTTTTCAAAAAATTTATACGTGCCCGCTCTAACAAAATAATCAACATAGTCCATTTGAAAAAATTTAATCATTTCATATAACTGTGCTTCTTTTATTTTGTTGACTTCTAAACCACCTATAAAGATGGGACATTTAACTTTTTCCCTAATTTTTTTGGCAATATAAACCGGAAGAAAAAATTCTCTTTGATGAGTAGAAAAACAAAGAATATCATTATCGTTAAAACTGAAAAGAGAAATAACCTTTGTAATCTGCTCATCAAAATACTCATCAACCAATTCATTATTGAGAAACTTAGGGATATTCCAAATTTTATTTCTCATATAATTTAAATCCACAAATCCTCCGTTCTTTTTGCTGTTAAGGTCCTTCACAACTATATCTAGGTCGAATATTTCAGAATCAGCCCCTTGGTTTTTTAAATATCCATTAATATAAGCTAAACCTACATTAGGAAACAATATATCTATTAGTGTAATTGTGTTAATTAGTCTTATTTTCATCCTATTTACACCCGCATTTATGCTTTATTTATAAAATTTAAGTTTTAAATTTATAAAAACGTACTTTCGAAAGTTCACAAAACATACTTGTAAATCTTAGACGATATATGACCATTTATTTTCAAAGAAGGTCAACTTGTGGTATCAAAACATTTTTGTTATACAATAATTTTGATACAAAACATGAAATAATCAAGTTCTCAAATAGATAAAGACTACTAAAAAAACTTGCTTTGACAATAACTTTTTATATACCCTTTAATATCTAAACAGCATGGTTTTTTTGAGATTGAATATAACGTCTGCCTGCAATTTTGCATGCAAATACTGCCATGCAAGGAACTATGACAATAAGCCTGAAATCATGGATTTCAAAACACTTGATTATTCAATAAAATCTTTATTAGATTTGTTAAAATCTTACAACCATAAGGAAGTAATGTTCAGTATTTATGGGGGCGAACCTCTTCTTAATAAAAAAAATCTCTTTCAGGCAATTGATAAATTTAAGAATTACTATAATGGAATCAAGATAAATTGGATAGTTAATACTAATGGTTCTCTTCTGAAAAGTGAAGATATGTCCCTTCTTAAAAAATATAATGTAGATCTTCATATAAGCCTTGATGGACCCAGAGAAATAAATGACAAAAGCAGGGTTAGCAGAAATGGAGAATCCGCATTTGATTTAGCAAACCGCGCTCTTCAGCTAGCTTCAGAATATAATCTCCCCAGGCAAATTAATTCTTATATAACGCCTGTCAACATGAATCATATAACAGAACTTATTGATATCGCAAAATCATATGATATAAAAAGGATTTATCTTGATTGGCTCTATTCACAAGAGGAGACTATAGAATCCTGGAAAATAGTAAAAATATATCTAAAAGCTTTAAAATATGGAGAATTAAAAGGAATCTTTATTAACGGTCCATGGAAGAATATATTAAACAATTATAAAAACAGGCAAATCAAGAAATTCAACAGTAAAGACTTACCTAAATGTATTGAACTAAAATCTAATGGTAATTTTTTTTTTAGATCATTTCCATTAAGCAGAACAATGAATTTTGATATCTCAAAAGTGTCTGATATTATAAACTCAAATAGAGCTCAATCATTTATCAAAGCCTGTCAAAACTATTTTGAAAAAAAATGCAAAAACTGCTATTTAAAAGAATATTGTAAAGGTGAAGCAATTATCCAATACCAATACCATACAGGTGATGACTTCAACTATAAAAGCATATGTGCATTTACCAAACAACTTATACCCAATCTTCTTATCGATGATAAACGAGTAGCAAAACAAAAAACAGTACAGGTAAATATAACATATGATTGCAATAGAAATTGCTCATACTGCTATGTTAAAGATTTCCTTAATACAGGCAAGGTCATGAAATTTTCTGATTTTACTAATTTACTCAACTGGCTTGAGAAAAGCAATATAAAATGCATTAACCTAACTGGAGGTGAACCTACTACCCATCCAGATATTTCAAGTATAATAAACATCAGCAAATCAAGAGGGTTTTCAGTCAATCTATTCACAAACCTAATATTTAATCATGATTTATTAGAAAATGTGCTTAAAGCAGATGGCTTTCTGGTTAACCTGAACCAGAAAAAATATTATGATGGGAAAGAGTTTTTGAAACTGAAATACAACCTTAAAGCATTGAAAGAAAATAAAAAAAATATTTCAATAATGTTCTGTGTGGACAAAGAGACTAATTCTTGTAAACATGTAATAGATTACTGCAAAGATTATGGTCTGGACTATGTGCTGATTGATTTTACACAACCTAACTCGTTAAAGACAAATCAATATGTAAGTAATGATGCGTTAGTTGAAGTTAAAAAAAAATTAATAAAATTTACAAAAGAGATGGCATTGAATAACATATTAGTTCAATTGGCAAGACCAATACCATTTTGTATATTTACAGATGATGAAAAAAATTATCTTGAATATGGTCATAACCTGAGGGGTACATGTAGTCCAGGTGAATCACTTATTAGCATAAATCCTGACCTTAATGTTTATCCCTGTCTTTCTTTATTTTTCAAGAGCAAAAAAATTACTGATTTCAGAAACATTGATGATTATATGCAACAATACAAAAAAAGCATGAATAATATAAAATGGAAAGAAACTATATTTCCTGAATGCACAAGTTGCCAATATTTCATCAACCAAATATGCCAGGGGGGATGTCTTTGTCGTAAGACGAAAAGATTCTATACTGTCTACAAAAACAGATTCACCTTGTATAGCCAGTATCCTGAACAAAAAGATTTTCTAAGAATGCTTGAGAATGCAACAGAAAAACTCTCCGAGTTTTTTGGAGAACAACCAATATTTGACATTTTTCAATTTGACAATAAAAAAGACTTGTATTTATTTTCCAATACCTACATCTATCCAGAATGGGTTAATGGGTTTGCTTCAGACGGAACTTATTATCAAAGAGGATTTATAGAAAATTATAAGAGACTGATACATGAAATCTGCCATTTGTATATTGCAAAAAATCTTGCGAGACAAATACCAAACTGGCTCAATGAAGGGATTTGTGAATATCTGGCATTTGGCGAAGAAGTTAATATAAAACTTAAAGAGCTTGCAAAAACTAAGAATCCGATTCCTTTTTCTAATATGAAAGGGACGTATAAGTGCAGTTTATTAGAGTTTGACAATTCACATCCGGATAAAAACATTGCATACCAGCAATCTGCAAGCCTGGTAGGTTTTATATCGAAAAAATTCGGATTTTCTTCAATATTAAACTTGTTGAAATCAAAAAAAGACTTCTACCCTGCAATGAAAGAAGAACTTGGCATAAGCTTTCAG
>JBNJGV010000067.1:0-5525 GCA_051819785.1 Nanobdellota archaeon
AGAATGTTATATGGGTTGAAGAAACGAATAGAGAATCAAGGATAATTCCATGAAATTCCGGAAACTTTATAAACTTGTCCTGATTTTGGGACTTAAGTACAAAAAATGGGACATAACAAATTGCTTGAGGTATATTTTGAAAATCCTGGCAAAAGCTTTACTATCAGAGATTTGGCATCCGAAGCTTGCCTGCCTAAATCCACTGCCCAAAGGTATCTTTTAGAACTAAAACAACAGGGTTTGATTAATAATGACAACACATCTAATGAGAACATAAGGTTTAAGACAAAAAAAATTAACTTTTTTACTGAAAAGATTGTGGATTCAGGCCTTGTTGAAGATATTATTTCGAAACTTAATCCAACCTGTATTATTCTTTTTGGAAGCATCAGAAAGGGAGATTCTGACAAGGAGAGTGACATTGACATTTTCATTGAATCACCCTTAACAGGATTTGATTTTTCTAAGTATGAAAAAGAACTGAATCACCCGATTCAGGCAATAATTGAGCCGAGTTTAAACAAACTGCAACTCCATCTTTTTAATAATGTGGTTAATGGGATAAAGTTATACGGAGCATTTAAGGTAAAATGACTATTATGAACTGGAATTATTGCAAAAATAATTTTATAAAGAAGGTTGAAGTTGATTTTGAAAGAGCTGTGAGAGAGTGATTTTCTAGTGCTATGATTCTGGGATGAGTTGATATCCTATGAGTGTTCGGAGATAGAGGCTTGAATGTCTCGAGTTAGTCTCGATTATTGAACAGTTTTTATATATAGAATTCAATGAATTCTGAGATTGAACTGTTCGCAGTTCGCTACCTAAGTGTTCGAGAATAAAGGCTTGAATGTCTCGAGTTAGGTCTCGGAAATTGAACAGTGGGTATATGCAAAATATTATAATTTTGCAATTTTAAGATGGGAGATGAAGGATTTCGAGGAAAGAGGTCTCGATTATTGAACAGATGTTATATACACAGAATTCAATGAATTCTGAGGTAAAAGTGTTCGAGAATAGAGGCTTGAAGGTCTCGAATTAGGTCTCGGAAAATGAACAAGGGTTGTATACAGAATTCAATGAATTCTGAAGAATGGTAATCGGAAATGGGAGAATTGGAGGAAAGAGGTCTCGATTATTACAAAAGGTTTTCAACAAAGATGAAAAAGATAAACCCAAACAAACCCAAAAGATAAATTAATCTAAACAAACCCAAATAAATCAAATGAAGAGA
Source organism: Nanobdellota archaeon (assembly GCA_051819785.1). Taxonomy (GTDB): domain Archaea; phylum Nanobdellota; class Nanobdellia; order Woesearchaeales; family DSVV01; genus CAZBGG01. The sequence continues at coordinate 1,235 of JBNJGV010000067.1, forward strand.
AAAGAAAAAAATGGATTATTGATTATTTAAATAAAAATAAGAAAATAAAAGCAAGAGATATCGAAGAAAAATTTAACATCCATAGGGATACTGCAATAGAAGATTTAAAATCTATCAATAATATTGTGAAAAAAGGTGCAGGAAATAATGTTTGGTATGAATTGGCTTAAACCAATAATAGTAAGATAACAATGACAGGGAACAAATTTTAAGGCAATATATAGCTGAAGCTTTATTAAAAATTTGAAATCGTGCCACACGGCACCCAAATAGAAATATTTATAAATTTCGACCAATATCTGGTTCATATGACCCAAAAAAGGTTTGAAATTATTCCGGAAATTATAAACATCCTTGTAAATCAGGGTGTACATGGCAGACTGATTGCGGAAATGTTGGAAGCCCCACTATCAACTGTACAGAGAGCGCTTAAAATCCTGCATGATGAAAATGTAATTGAGTATAAGACAAATGGCAGGAACAAAGTATGCAGAATAAGAAAGGATATTCAAGCAAAGAGATGGATAATTGATGCAGAGTTGTATAAGCTGAACAAGCTTATGAAAAAAGAGAAATGGATGAAGCCCATAATAAAGAGATTAACAGAGATAAATGCTGATATGGTAATTATTTTTGGCTCATATGCAAAAGGCTCACAGAGGAAACAGAGTGATATTGATGTATTTATTGAAACAAAGGAAAAAAGCCTGAAAGAACAGGCAGAGAGCATAAACACAAAGATAAATGCGAAGATTGGCATTATGGATACAAGAGACCTGCTTATCAAAGAAATTATCCAGAACCATGTAATTGTAAAAGGAGTTGAACGATATTATGAAAGAATTGGATTTTTTGAGAAAGACTAAAAGAAAGGGAGTAATATCAAAAGTAGATGTATCCAGAAATATTTCTGAATCTTATAACAAAAAATCAGATAATTGCATGAAATCAGCAAAGCTACTTCTTGAGGCAGGTTTGTATGAGAATTCAGTTTCGGAGTCTTATTATGCAATGTATAATATGCTATTATCACTCTTATTCAGATGCGGGATTAAATCAGAGAATCATACTAGTTCGATAATAATTCTAAAAGAAGTCTTTGGATTAGACAATGGAACTATAAAAGAAGCGAAAAAAGAAAGAATAGATAAGCAATATTATGTTATTGAACAGGGAAATGAGGAACTTACAAAAGAAGCTGCAACTAAGATGATACATATTTCAGAGAATTTTATGAATGAAACAGAAGCATATATGATGGAACTTGATGAGGAGAAAATCAAAGAAATAAGACAAAAATTTGACAACATCTGATAGCTTATATTATTACTAAGAAATTTTGCTGAGATTTTGTAATGATTGAAAGTTCTAAAGCTAATTTTACTTGAAAAATTAGAACAATATTCGTTGTGGATGCCAAGGCGGTTACCGGGTTTTATCAGAAAGGTGAAAATCGCTTTAATAAAAACAAACTCTTTCCCTGCTGTTTAAAAAAAACATATTGGAATTCTTAAGAGTCAAGGGCTTTTTCCGATAGTTTTTTAAACATTCGTAATCGCCCAGTGTCAAATTAGTTTAAATAGAGGACCTTAACTTGCCTGGAGTATTCGAGAATCGGGGTCTGCCAGGTCTCGGAAAATGAACAGTGGTTATATGCAAAATATTATAATTTTGCAATTTTAAGCAGAAAAATGAATGAATTAGAGGGAAGAGGTCTCGATTTTATAGTATTCTTACAAGTATTTTCAGTTTTAATGAAAATCCTTCAAAAATTAGACATAACAATTTATTAAAGGTCGCTGCCTTGTTCTTATATAGAATATAGAATGAATGAGTTTGAATTTGATTTCGTATTAAGGAATGGAGAGGGGCAATTTGTTGAGTTTAAGGAATCCTTTGACCCAAAAAGCCTTGCAAGAGAGATTGTTGCATTCGCTAATGCATCCGGTGGGAGGATTTTCCTTGGAGTGAATGATAAAGGTATTGTAAAAGGAATTAATATTAATAATAGTCTGAAATCAAAAATCACTGACCTTGCAAAAGGTTGTGACCCTTCAATTAGCATAGAACTAGAAATCTGGGATAACATTTTGATTATTGATGTCAAAGAAGGATTAAACAAGCCTTATTCTTGCAAAGAAGGTTTTTATATGCGAATGGGACCTAATTCTCAAAAAATGAGGCGGGATGAGATAATTAATCTCTCAGTCAAGAGCGGTAAAATACGTTTTGATGAGCAGATCTGTACTAATTTTAAATGGGATGATTTTGATGATGAAAAGTTTGAATACTATCTGAATTTGGCTGGCTTAAGTTATAATCTTTCCAAGAATGAAATGCTTCGCAATCTGCGAGTCTTGACTGATGAGGGTTTTACAAATGCAGGTGTATTGTATTTTGCAAAGAATCCTTTTAAGTATATAATCACTTCAAAAGTCAAGTGTGTGCATTTCAGGGATGATGACAGGATTGATATTCTTGATAAGAAAGAGGTGGATAAGGGAATCATCGGAAACATTGAATATGCTGTATCTTATATCAAAGAAAGAGTTCCTGTAAGATATGAGATAAAGAAGCTTGCAAGGGATGAGTTTCCTGAGTATCCTGAAGATGCTTACAGAGAAATAATTGTGAATGCCATAATCCACTTTGATTATTTTAATGGGTCGAATATTGCGATTGAGAAGCTTAAGAGTTCCATTATTGTGAACAATAAAGGAGAGCTGCTTTTTGATAAAAAGTTATTTGGGAAAAGGAGTGAACTGCGGAATCGCCTTTTAGCCGATCTGTTGTCAAGAACTGAGTATATGGAGAAAGTCGGGACAGGCATCAAACGAATCCATGATGCTTGTAGGAAAAACCACAATAAAATTGAGTTTGATTTCAGTGATACGTTCTGGGTGGAGATATTCAATAATTTCAAAAAATTCCCGGAACCTAGGGAGAAAACTGTGGAGAAAACTGTGGAGAAAACTGTGGAGAAAACTGTGGAGAAAATTTTATCCTTGATAAAGGATAACCCAAAGATAACGCAAAGAGAATTAATCGCCAAAACAGGCCTCAGCAGGAGAGGGGTTGAGTGGAACCTGTCTAAACTTAAACAGGAAGGCATAATTAAAAGAATCGGCCCGGCAAAGGGCGGTTACTGGAAAGTTAACAGTCGTGAGTTATGAGTTATGAGTTTTGAGTTTTGAGTTGTGAGTTTTGAGTTTTGAGTTGTGAGTGTTCGGAAATAGGAGCTTGTAGGTCTCGATTATTGAACTTGTTTAGTAAGGGAATATTCGTGAACAAATGGAAAAATTTATAAACATCTGTTTATTTTTTAACCAGATGTTAAAAGAAATAACCACACTATCACCTTTCTTTGAAAACCCTTACAAGGTTTTTTCTGCCAGAGAAATAGCTCGAAAAACAGGAATAAACCATATTACAGTTAGCAAAAAATTAAGAGAGTTTGTTTTCATTGAAAGAGCGAAAAATGGCCCTTATATGGGATTTAAAGCTAAGTTTACAACTGAATTTGTCAGGCTTCGCTGGTTTTATAACATAGATAAATTATTCAATTCTAAATTTATCGAAAAGGCAAAAGAATTTTATGACCTGCCCACTATCATAATTTTTGGCTCTTATGCCACTGCAACCAATACTAGTCAGAGTGATATTGACATTGCAATAATCTCAACACATAAAAAAAAGATGACTCTTTCAGAATATGAAAAATTTTTAGGGCATAAAATACAATTATTTCTTTATACCAAAAAAGATATTGAAAAAATGAAAAAAGAAAATCCAGAGTTATTAAATAGTATTTGTAATGGCATTGTGTTGAATGGAGAACTTGAGGTCTTCATATGAATCTGCAGCAAGCTATTGATGAGGGTATGATAGTAATTGTACCCCCGAATAAGGCAAGGGCCAAAAATTTGTTTAGAACTCTCTGGATTCTTTTGATACCATCTCAGAGCTTTGTGTAAGTGAAAAAAGCGCAAAGACAATCACTAGAGACCTCTACGAATGTTTACGGCAGACTGCTCAGGCAAAAGGCTACGAAAAAGGTTATAATTTTCAAAGTCATGTAGCAATTCAATATTTTTTGAGTGAAGTGCTAGGATTATCCAGTATTGCAAAAAAATTTGATAGGTTCAGGAAAATAAGAAACGGGATAAATTATTATGGCGATTCTGTAAGTGTTGAGACTGCCAAAGATGCGCTTGAAGCGATACCACAGATGATAGCTCAGATAAAAGAATCAAAATAGCGTTAAAAAAATAATTTTTGATTTAAAAGTAGC
>JBNJGV010000068.1:0-5282 GCA_051819785.1 Nanobdellota archaeon
AAAAAGAAGCTTAATCCCAAATATTTTTTTGAGGACGGAAAAATGGAGGAAGAATAAATGGCAAAAAACAATCCTCTTGTCTCAATTGTAATTCCTACTTACAAAAGACCTACAAACTTGAAAAGAGCAATTGATAGTGTTATTAATCAAACCTATAAGAAATGGGAATTAATTGTAGTGGATGACAACGAGCCGGAGACTGTTTATCGTAAAGAAACTGAGGGGTTTATGAAAAGATATGCAAAAAATGCCAAAATTAGGTATATTAAACACAATAAAAATAAAGGAGCCCCTGCTGCACGAAACCTGGGGATTAAAAAAGCAAAAGGAGAATATGTTGGATTTCTTGATGATGATGATGAATGGGTATCTTCAAAACTGGAAAAACAATTAGAAGTATTTGAAAATTCAAATATTGAGAATTTAGCTTTTGTTTACTCAAGATGGTGGAATATACAGGGAAATAATATTAGAAAATCTGATATTGATTACAGGGATGATTTTACTAACAAGTTAATTATGTATCAGAATGGCATATCAAATTCTGTTATGTTATTCCGGAAAGAGTCATTATTAAAAGTGGGTGGTTTCCTTGATTTGCCATGCGCTCAAGACTTGGATTTAGTATTGAGATTATTTGCAAAAGGATATAAGGCTGATTTTTATGACAATTATCTGGTAAAGATACATATACATCAAGGGGAGAGAATTACGACTTCTTTAAAAAAAATCGAAGGAACAAAAAGAATGTTTGAAACAGAGAAAAAGTATTATTTTAAGTTAAGTTTATATGAGAAATTAGTTGCTTATTCAAATTATCACTATAAACTTATGGGATTGCATTTAGGTAGAGGGCTACATATGCAGGCTGTTAAAGAATACCTCTTAGCCTTTATATTCTTCCCATTTAATCCGAGAATATATAAGGGTTTAGTGAATACAATGAGTAACTTTTTCCATAAATAATTACCTTCCAACCCCTTTATAATTCTTAATCTTATTCCTGTCAAGATAATTCTTGCCGTCAATTACTACTTTACATTTGGAATAATCAAGCTCCTTAAAGCTGTCATGATTAGAGCACACTACAACACAGTCACATTCCAAAACCTCATTTAGCTCGCTGTCAGAATACTCCTTTACATAAGGGTCATGCACTTTAACTTCTCCCCCCTTTGCCTTCAAAAGCTTTATGATATCAAAGGCAGGGCTTTCCCTTACATCAGCAATATTTCCCTTGTAAGACACACCAAGTATGCCTATCTTTGTTCCTTTTACAGGCATTGAAATCTTGTTTAATTCATCAGCAATTATCTCAACCGTATAGCCGGGCATTGATTTATTAATCTCTCTTGCAAGCCTCAAAAAGCTATGGTTAAAACCATTCATCTTCGCCTGCTCAATTAAATAATAAGGGTCTACAGGTATACAATGCCCTCCCACCCCGCAGGAAGGGTAGTGCGCCATAAATCCAAAGGGCTTTGTAGCTGCACCATTAATCACTTCTACAGCATCAATTCCCATAAGATCAAAGCTTTTTGCCAATTCATTGACAAATGCAATATTAATATCTCTGAAAGAATTCTCAACAATTTTTACGGCCTCTGCTACTTTGATGGAACTTAACCTCCTCACTTCTCCGGTTAATATATTTGAATAAAACTCATATGCTTTTTCAAGGCCTTTTTCAGTTGTAGAGCCAAGCACTCTTGGCAGGTTTTCAACATTCCATACCTTATCTCCCGGGTTAATCCTTTCAGGGCAATGCGCCAAAAAGTAATCCTCTCCATCATTTCCCCCAAAAATAGGTTTGACCACTTCCTCAGAAACCCCAGGGTTAATTGTTGATTCAATTATTATCAATGCTTCCTTTTTCATATAATTTTTCGCATTTTCGCATGCTGAAATCAATGGCTTTAGGTCTGGATGATATTTCTTATCCACGGGTGTTGGAACGCATATTGCAATAATATCAGCATCAGAAATAATTTCTGGATTAACGCTAGCCTCAATTCCCTCAACACTTTTAACATCTTCGACAGGACTAACGCCATTAGAGATCATATCAATCTTTTTTTTGTCAGTATCAAAACCTTTTACGCTGTAACCTTTCTTTACACACAACTCTGCCAAAGGCAAACCCACATAACCCAGACCTACTACACAGACATTCATTTTAGCACCTGTAAATTATTCATATAGCCGCATATTCGATTGCAATTTTTAAAACTTATGAATTCAGTATGCCAGTTTCATTAATTTTTTAAACTTTGTAGCCTCAATCTATTAATATGCAACCCAAAGTATGCCTTATAGGCGGCACAGGAAGGTCAGGGACTAAAATATTAAAGAAAATATTCCAAAACCACCCGGATTTCAATACAGTTCCAAAGATGGGCGAATGGCGCCTTATCACAGACCCTGACGGGATAATTGATTTTTATAACTCAATTAATTCAGGCTGGTCTCCATATTACTTTGATGTTAAACTAAGAAGACTAAGGCGACTACTAAACCAGGTGGGAACTGTTGACAGGCTTAATAAGGTTATTGAATATATCCTTCAAAAATTCGGCCTCCAGAATAACTTACCGGTTCATATTACAAAACGCTATATAGGGGTTAATCTTAATAAATTCTGCCCCGAATACCCTGAGTTGGTAAACTCTCTGATTAATGAATTGACTGAATTTAAATACAGGGCGGCCTGGACAGGTAGCGAGTTCCTGCAAAAAAACGATATGCATTATCATGAGCCATTTACAAACAATGAGCTTTCAAAAATATTAGGAAATTTTTTAAGGAGTGTAATGGCATGCATAACTAAAAATAACAATGCCAAACATTTTATAGAAGACAGCACCTTCAATATCTGTTGGTTTGATAAAATCCTGCAAATCCTGCCTGAAGCAAAATTAGTCCATATCTACCGAGACCCAAGGGATGTTGTTGCATCTTTTACAAATCAAAGGTTCACGCCAAAAAATCCGCAAAAGGCAGCGAAATTCTACAAAGGTATGATGCAGCAATGGCAGGGTGTTAAAAAAAGACTTTCAAAAGAAAAATTCCTGGAGCTTTCTTTGGAAGAGCTTGTCAATGACCCTGAAAGACAGCTAAAAAAAGTATGCAGGTTTTATGGCGTCAAGTACACGCCGAAATTACTAAATACCAATTTAGGCAGGGCCCACTCAGGAAGATGGAAAAAGGATTTAGCAAGTGATGAACAAAAGGCAATCACTAAATTATTAGAAAAAGAGATCACTTCACTAGGTTATACTCTTTAGCAATTGTATAATATAATTTTTCATAATCCATCATTATTTTTTCCCAACTGTAATCCTTTGCAATTTTATTATGTAAAATCTTGCCCATTTCCTGCCTATGTTTAAAATCAAGCAAACCATTTACCCTATTTGCAATACTCCCAGGGTCGTGGAAGTCAACTATATGCCCTGTTTTTCCCTCTTTTACAATATCCTCAGCGATTCCTACAGGGGTTAATACTAATGGCAGGCCGGCGGCAGAGGCCTCCAGGATTGTCTGCCCAAAGTTTTCAGATAGTGAAGTGTAAACAAAAATATCCGCATTTTTGTACTCATCTATTAGCTCTTTACCCCTTTTTTGACCAGTAAACACAATTCTTTCAAAAACACCATTTTCTTTAGCTAAATTTTTCAACTCGTCGATATATCCGCTCTTATATGTTGAGCTGCTCTTCATCTCCCCTCCAACTATCCTCAAACTTATGCTTTTATCAATATCTTTCATGGCCTCAATTATTGGCTCAAGATTTCTGTTTCTTGAGATATTGCCCACAAAAAGGAGGGTTAGCTTGTTTTTTCCCTTCTTTTTTGTTAAGTATTTGTTTGTATCAATACCAAAGGGCATTATTGTAAGTTTTTTTTCGTCAATACCATATTCAACTGCTTCATTATACTCCTGCCTGCTGTTAACAATAATTCTGCTTGCATAATCTAAGCATTTGTAACCGGTGAATGTATCATATAAAATATAGGGTACTTTCCACATTCCTTTCACTGTTTTTTTATAACCAGTAATGCTTCCATGAGAATTAATCACCAATGGTTTTCCCATTTCTTTTGCTGCCCTGTATGCACATTCTGTCTGGTAACTCCTGTAGTTATGGGCATGAATTATTCCTGGATTTTCTTCCATAATCTGTTTCTTAAATCCGGGAGTGTAAAAAAACCTTAGGATAGAGTATTTTATCCTGAATCTACGGATTTGCACCCCTTCAATCTCTTCAAAGTCAATTGCATCCTCTGCATTGTAATTTGTAGTCAGTATTGGTGACTCAATATAATTCTTCTTAAGGCTTCTGCTTAGGCTGAATGCTTGGTTAGCAGGTCCTGTTATAAACGGGTAAAATGATTCAATGGTTCTAACAATCTTCATATGCTTACTTTACTTTCTTAATTAATAAATTTTATTAAAAAGCTTGACTAAAGCAAAGAAATGTTAATGAAAATTAAGGGATTTGCTGCATTTTTACTAGAGTATACAGGGGTTAATGCTTTAGGTTTTTATCTGCAAAAGAAAATATACAGCAATAACTTTATCCGGGTAATAAACTACCATGACACTCCTGCAAAACATTCCAAAAACCTTGAACTACAACTAAAATACTTCAGTAAATACTATTCACCTGTAACCCTTGAGGATTTAAGGAAATTCTTTAAAACAAAACAATGGCATAAGGATAAGCCAGGCCTCATTATCTCTTTTGATGATGGTATAAAATCAAATTTTGATGCAGCCCTTCCATTAGTAGAAAAATACGGCTTTACTGCCTGGTTCTTTGTATGTCCCGGGGTTATTAATGCCAAAGACAAGGCAAATTTTGCTAAATTACATTCAATAAATGCTCTAAACCCTGCTACACCAACATGGGCTGAATTAAAGACAGTAGCAAAAAATCATGTGGTTGGCGCACACACCTTAAATCATAAACGCCTCGGGAAGTTGACAAAGATTGAATTAAAGCATGAGATTGGTGAGAGAATCTTGGAGCAAAAACTTGGAAAAACAAATTGTTTTGCCTGGGTTGGTGGCGAGTTCAATAGTTATTCAAAGCAGGCTTCCAGGGAAATTGCAAATGCTGGTTTTGAATTCATATTCCAGACAAATTCTTATCCCATAACCAAAAATACAAAAAAACACCTGATTCAACGAACAAATATAGAATGTTCTTATCCACTTTATCTTGTTAAATTCCAGTTGTCAGGGGTAATGGATATATTGTACTGGCCTAAAAGAAAATT
>JBNJGV010000069.1:0-4841 GCA_051819785.1 Nanobdellota archaeon
TTTGATGAGGGAAAATAACGAGGATGATATATGATGAGAAATAAAAAAGCAGAAATGGGTGTTGGAACACTTATCGTGTTCATAGCTATGCTTTTAGTTGCTGCCGTAGCGGCGGGTGTACTGATACAGACATCTTCTTCGCTGCAGGAGAAAGCGCTTTCTACAGGTCAGCAAGCTAGAAGCCAGATTTCAACGAATGCAAGAGTTATTGAAGTATCAGCTACAGATGGAAGAAATGGGAACCTAACAGAGTTCCATGAGATAGTTAAGCTTTCACCAGGGTCTGACCCGATTAAGCTTAGCCAGATAATTTTTACGTTTAACACAAATGATAGGACCTCAACTTTGAAATATAGAGGGACTGAGAGTGTTTGTGAGAAAAATAATGTCGATGGGTATAATACTTGGAATAAGGAGAGCCCAGATGTGACAAATGCGTCTCTTGCGCTTGCAGAGGATTATGATGATGATGGTGCTGATGACCATATATATCTAGGGACAGGCGAAAATGCAGAACTTGTCTATGTGAATCTTTCAAGTGCTGGTGTATTTTCCTTTAATACTTCCACAAATATGAGTGCTGTACCAGCAGATGGTCAGGAAATAAATGGAGGAGCTGGAATATATGAGACAATCAGGAACGCTTCAACAGGCGATATTTATGGTTACCTTAATGTATCAGGTGAACAGACAGAAAATAGATCACTTGAAGGGCTTGTAACTCTTAAGCCTTATAAGTATGGTGAGGGTTATTTTTCAGTTGTTTATGAACAAGTGGGAACTAACCACGTGCCAGGTAACTTGCAAAGAGGCGATATAATCCGTATGTGCTACGAGGCACCTGGAGAAGTAACAGAAGACCAACAAGTAAGGTTGAACTTTATTCCAAAAATCGGGACACCAACACTTACACAGTTTGTGTCACCTGATGTTATCTCGACTCAGAGGGTTTATCTTTATCCATAAACCTTCTGCCTCGTTATTTTTCCTTTTCTTTTAAATTATTCTGTTTCTTTAGATATTCCTTTAATTTAATATAACCCTATTTTGGTAAGAACATAAGAATATTTTATATTAAATCAAAAAACAAAAAATTATTTAGTAAGAGTAATAACTTTCCCGTTATTGTCTATATAAAAGGAGTGTTCTGTTTGGGCTACAATACCATTTGAAACTTCTACAAGAGGTGGATAGTCATTTAAGTTACCAGAAAGTTTCAATTGTCTTAAAGCCAGCCTTAGCCTTGCGGGGCTTAGTTCTTTTGAGAAGTGTCTATTTGTGAATGGAAGCCCTTTTACATGCTCTATTTTTTTTAGAAGTTTTCTTGCGGTAGGGTCTCTGACTGGTTTTTTGTTAATTTGTGAGAATATCATTGCTTCTCCGGATTCTCTTACTTTTCCTGTTCCATTAGTAGCAAACGGCTCAATTGCAAAATACATTCCTTTTTTTAATTTTGTCTGGCTGCCGGTGTCAATATTTGGGATTTGTGGAGGACAATGAACTGTGTATTCATCAAGCCCATGCCCTGAAAGGTTTTTTATAGGAGTATATCCGTAATTGTTGATTGTTTCATGTATTATTTTTCCAATTTCTCCTAATGTGACGTCATCTCTTAATATTGATATTGCATTATTAAGGGCTTCTTTTGAAGCCTCTATCAATTTTGTATATTTACCTGATAAGTCTACCGTAACTGCAGAATCTCCTATAGCTCCGTTGACTTCAACACCTATATCAATTTTGACAACTTGATTGTCAAAAACCAACTCATCATCAGGAATAGGTGTATAGTGCGCTGCTATCTCATTCATTGATATATTAATCGGAAAACCCACATTACCGCCTAACTCTTTTATTTTTGATTCTGTTTTCTCAGCTACATCAAGGAGCTTATTCCCAGGTTTTACAAGGGATTTAGCATATTCTCTTGCTTTTGATGTAATTTCTCCTGCTTTAAGCCAATCTTCATGTGACATATAAAATAAGGGATATATGTTCCATTTAAATTAATTCCGAATTTTTACTGCTTTCTTTGTAGATAAATTAACACACTTATCCCAAAAATAATCATTATGCTTGATAGGAGTTGTCCCATAGTAATCCAGCCAAAAAAGAAACCTAGTTGTGGGTCTGGCGCTCTTATAAATTCTACTAGAAATCTTAATATTCCATATAATGTAATGAAAGTCCAAAAGATTGTGCCATCTGGAAATTTCCTCTTATTTAGAAACCATAAAATAGAAAAAATAAACAAATTTTTTAGTGCTTCTGCTATTTGTGAAGGATATCTGCACAATTTTGGTGGGTTATTTAGGTAAGGATTGCTTTCATAACTGATACAAAAGGTCCCATTCCACATTCTTCCTACAAGTTCACCATTTATAAAATTTCCAATCCTTCCCAGAAATAGCCCAAGTGCTACAGGTATAATTGTAATATCTGCTAACTTCATTGTTTTTATTTTCTTTTTTTTACAAAACCACCAACCTGCGATAAATGCTCCAGCAACCCCTCCATGAAATGACATTCCGCCGTTCCAGATAATGAATAATTGTAGTGGATTTTGCCAGAAAGTCCATGGCATGTAAAAAATAAAATAAAAAAACCTCCCTCCTATAAGTAGGCCAAGCCCTAAGTATACAATATAATCAAGAACCTCTTCTTTTGTTAATTCAATCCCTTTTTCTTTGATAAGTTCTTTTATGATGAAATAACCTAATATTAACCCAATAATATAAAAAATACCATAATAGCGGATTTCAAGAGGTCCAGGTAAGTCTATAAGCACTGGGTTAAGGGTATGCTTAATCATGTCTGTCTTATTTTGTGGTAATTATAAAAGCTTTATGGTTTTTTTGCTTTGTTCTCTCTTTATTTTATAGTGCGGTAGGTATATACTTTTCTAAAGGGCAAAATATATATAGATGAAATATGTTCACCACAATCCAGTAGGGGGTTTGGAATGGGAGATTCATTCGAGCGTGAGAAAGAACTTGAAAATAAAATTAAAGATCTTGAGTCTGAACTTGAACAAAGGGATGTTCTTAATTCTAAATTAAATAACGAAAATGAGATTCTTAAATATGAAAAGGATGTTTATCAAGATATTGTTCATCAATCTAACAGCATCATTATAAAGTTTGATAGAGATGGAAAAATTACTTTTGCCAATGATTTTGCTACAAGTTTATTTGGGTATTCCAAAGAAGAATTAAATCAGGGTAATATTTTCGAGAGTGATGCTACCTATAGTTTAAAAAAGGAACATGGTCTTGAGTCAATGATTAATTATATTATTAATAATAATTTAAGTTATGCATCTGATGAAAATGAGATTCTTACAAAAAATAATGACCTGGTTTCAGTATCCTGGACTAATAGCGGTATTTACGATGCAAACGGCAATATATCTGGAGTAGTTTGTGTGGGTAGAGATATCACTAAACAAAAATCATATGAGCGTGCTTTAAGAGAAAGGCAAAAATACATGGAAGCAGTCTTTTATAATTCGCCAAGCGCAATCATAACACTTGATTCTAGGCATGGGGTAAAAGAGATGAATACTCAGGCAGAAAAAATGTTTGGTTATTCAATTGATGAGGTTAAAGGTATAGACCTTGATGAATTGATTTCTTGTGAGTATGAAATTGATGATGCTAAAAAGAAAACTAAGGTTTTGCTTTCAGGAGGAGTGGTTCCGCAGGAAGAGTCTATCAGATACGACAAACAAGGAAAACCAATTCCTGTTTTGCTTTCTGGCTCATCCATTGTCATTGATGATACTCTTATAGGCGCAGTAGTGGTTTATACAGACATAACTAAACAAAAACAAATGGAAGAAGAATTGAGAATGATTGGCTTTCATGATCCTCTTACGGGAGTATATTCGCGTTATTTTTTTGAAGAAGAAGTTAAACGCCTTGAGAACAGCAGGGACTCTCCTATATCTGTTTTTTATTGCGATATTGATAACTTTAAGCATGTAAATGATTTTTATGGGCATGATAAAGGAGATGAGTTACTTAAATCAACTGCTGATATACTTAAAAGAAGTTTCAGGCAGAATGATATAATAGCACGTATGGGGGGAGATGAATTCTGTGTCATTCTACCTAAGTGTGATAAACTATGCATGCATAGTTGTAATTCTAGAATTAAAGAAAATCTAAATTATTACAATGCAGAAAATCCAGGGTTGCCTTTAGACTTATCAGTGGGCTACTCTGTGCAGTACCAATATCCCGTGAATATAGATGAATTAATGAAAAAGGCAGATCAAGAGATGTACAAGCAAAAGTGGGACAAAAAAGTAAACTATTTAGTTTAAAATTTATATTTAAAATCTAAAATTTCTAATCTTAGTTAATTTCTTTGAAATTTATTATATTCTTCTCACTAAAAGCAGCAGGGCATTATATCCAATTATAATAAAACCTTATGTTTAATTTTTGGCGTAAGTTTTATATATCTTCTAAAAGATTATTTTAATATGATTTTAAATAAAATAAGACGGTGGTTCTTGTTAAGGCGTGCAAGGAAAGAAGCCAAAAAGCACATACCCACAGAGGGTGAGTTGAGAGAGGAGCATAAACGTTTTATGAATTACACAAAAAAATTGCAAGGCAGGTTTGGTGGTAAACCTGCAAAAAAAAATCTAAAGAAAAAGTAATTTTTGCTTTTTTTGGTATTTTGCTTTATTTCCTATTATTGTTATTCATCCTTATAAGTGGGTTATAAAATAAAAAGCTTCTAACTATAGGAGTATTCAGGTTTTATTGAAAATCTCGAGAGAGATTTGGATAAGGGTGAAATGCCCTTCCCATACTCACTATCGTTCGTAG
>JBNJGV010000070.1:0-4784 GCA_051819785.1 Nanobdellota archaeon
TATCTTATCAATCCCATAATCCTCCAGATTGTTAGTAATAAGGGAATATACGCATGCAAAAAATATGCTTAAAGGTATGAGTGCAAAATCAAGGACATTACCGGAGTGTATATAAACACTGGATTCTTTTATTCCAAGCAACACCCCACCAACAAACATAAACTCAAAGTGCGCTAGCCTAAGCCATGAAAATTCAGAGATAATTTTTTTGAATAAAGTTTTATTTGCTATATAAACCAATACAGTAGACATTACAAAGATTATCAACAAATATGCTCCAGACATTAAAATATCTGAATACCTCACAGACAAATTCAAAAATGAAAGCCCCTTCCTCAAAAGATACGGAAATATTGCAAAGACAAATAATATAACATAAAACCCAAAAGCCCCGAGAAGTCCTTTCCATATGTTTCTGGTTGCTAGATACAGATAAATGAAAATCCCAATCAAAGCCAGCATGATTTCAAACTTCATACCTGGAGTGACTCCGCTTCCCGAAAAGCTTCCGGCAAAAGTGAAGAACCGCATTAGCAGATTGCCATGAACCTCGGGATCAATATAACCAATATTGTAACCTTTTCCTTTACTTATTAATAAATCAAAAATCGGTGCAACAATTAGTACAAAAAAGGCCGGGAGCACTATCTTTATAAGCTTAATTACAGGTTTTCTGGTCAGCAAATAAAACAAAAGCAATACAAAACAGGCAATTGCTACAAAAGAGAAAAAGTAATGCATAAAACATACAATACTCAATCTCGTATTATCTGAAATAAACTCAATAAAAGTTCTTAAAGTGACGCTAAATACAAAGGTAAGGAAAAAATACAACATAGGGGCTTTGGAATTTTCAAGATTCTCAATCACATTCTCAGCAAATGAAGATACCTTATTGAAAATTTGCTTAAACATAAATTTATTCAGGCAAACCCCTACTTAAACTTTTTGATAGACGGCATTTCAATTTTAAGATATGTCAATATAAAAATTATTTTAATCCTCCACAGGACAGCTAAAGTACCAAAACATTTAAATACTAGTATACACATTACTATACTGGCAAGATATAAAAAGCCAGCTTGGAAAGAGTTTGAAATTTCAGAGGTTATTATGGAAAAAAAAGCAGAGATGGGAGTTGGAACTCTGTTAGTTTTTATAGCTATGCTTCTTGTTGCTTCGGTTGCTGCCGGTGTTATTATTCATACACAAGCAACTTTACAGCAGAAATCTGTTTCTACAAGCCAGCAAGCAAGAGACGAGGTTTCTACTCATTTGAGAACATATGAAATAAGTGCAACTGATGCATCAAATGGTAATGTGACTGATTTTGAGCAGATTGTTAAGCTTACGCCAGGTTCAGAACCAATGAAACTAAATGGGATTGTACTTTCCTTCAGCACAAAAGATGGCGCAGCTACCCTTGAGTATAGAGGAACTGATTCCAGATGCGAAAAGGATAATTCAGTGGGTTATAATACATGGGGGCCAGAAAATATTGGTAAACTTGAAAATTTTCAGGGTTTTAAAGTCGTAGAGGGAGAGACACTAATAGGCTTTGATGCAGACTCTCAAGATATTTATCTGGACCTTGATGATGATGGTATAAATGACACAGCACGGGTTTGTGATGGAACCAATTGCGGAAGTTCATCTTATGATGGCAATTATATAATGGTTAATCTCTCAACAGCAGGAGAAGTTCTGGTGCATTTAGTAAATGATGATGGTTCTGAAGTGGATTTAAGCGAGGCTACGAGTGGATTTAATTTTACACATATTGAAATTGAAGACTATGGTTTTATTAAAGGGTGGAGGTCACCTTCATCAACTTCAAATTCATATGAAATTTCTCCAGGAAATAAAGATGTATATTTCCAGTTTTTTAAAGCGCCTGTTAATCTTGATGAGGATTATAATGATGATGGGGCTGATGATTATCTGGCTGTAAATTGTACTCATGCATTGCTTTTTCTGGGTTGGGATACTAAGCTTGAAATACCGCTTGGGGAAAATATATGCACAGCTTCAACCCCGATTGAGCTGAATGTGGATAAAGAGATAACTTATAATTCAAAAAAAATTGCAACCTTAGAAATTGATGCAACTATCAGGCAAAATGGTGTGATCCCAGCACATGATACTGTCAGGCTTACACCTTATAGACTTAATGAGGGATATTTTTCAGCCGTTTATGAAACAAAAGGGACAAGCCATTTTCCAGGGAGAATACAAAGGGGCGATGTGGTGAAACTATGTTATGAAGCGCCTGGTCAAATAACTACTGATAGACTTGTAAGAATCCACCTTGTCCCGAGGATTGGAACAGCTACACTAAGCCAATTTGTAACGCCCGAAGTAATGTCAAGGCACAGGGCCTATCTTTACCCATGATATACAACGAAAATTACGTTAAAAACTATATTGAAATAAACCTTAACAATGGCAGGAGTCTTGCGCAAATAAAGCAAGAACTTATGAATAGTGATATCCCTCGTGTGATTGTCAGAAGGGCTATAAATAAGGCTTTTTTTGATGAAAGAAGATACTTGAATAATCTGCGCTCAGCGCCTGAAGTTAAAGAGCGAATGCAAGTAGAAAAGTTATGGTGGGTTTTTGTAATATTGATTATGGCTATTATCGCATTTTGCGTTTATATACTTAAAAACTATTTATTGCATTAAAATTATTTCTTTTCTTTTTTTATTTTTTCAAACTGTTTATTAAGATGATCGAATATTTGCCTGAAAATTTTTATATCATGCTCAAGCTTTTTTTCTTTATCTTTTAACCTTTCCACTTCCGTTTCAAGGTCTTTAATCTTTTCGTCTTTTGTTTTCATCTGAATCTCTCTTTAAAGTTATTATTATTCAGCCATACGTTAGCATTGTCTATGAATTGGTTTATCTCTTTTCCTAACTGATTTATATCTTTTTCAGTTTTTTGATAATTTTTATCCAGCTTTTTTATTTTTCTTTCAATTTTTTTTAAAGGATTATCTGAAAATAACGATTTTGCAGTTGTTTTGAATCTCTTGGGCTTAATATATATCAGGAAAGCCAAAATACCTAAAATAAATAAACTACCCAAAATTATAATATAAGAATGGGATGTTTTTTTAATTTTAAGAGTATACTCTTTTTTTTCAATATTTTCAATATTTTTTCCTGTACTTTTTTTTACTGTGAGTATATATTCTCCTGCTTTTAGACTGCTGGTGTCGAGTTTTATTTTTACATCTTTTTTCTTATTGACACTGCCTTCAATTATTTTTGATATGTTTTCACCTTTAACATTTGCCTGGATTTTGTAGAATGATATGCCTTCTTGGTTGTTTTCAAGGCTAAATCCCATTTGAAGGTCTTTACCTTCTTTTACTTGTTTAATCGCCCTTCCTGTGTTTTTGTCTTTTTTGATCTTATTTAGTGTGAATGATTTTTCAATTGATTGTGTGGTTTTGTTGCTATATTTAATATATGATTTAAAGCTATAAATGCCTCCTTTTTCCAATTCTGAAGGGTCGTACATCAGGCTAACGTTCATTTTCTTTTTTGGCAGAACCTTAAATGTACTTTTGTTGCCTAATGAGTGTATAAGATTATTGTCTTTGTAAATATTTATATGGGGTTTAGCGTGTGCAATAACGTTGCCTATATTTTCAGTTTTCATTGTAAAATATATAGGTGTTTCTGTGTTGCTTGCTTTTACATTAACATCATTAAGCTCAAGCTCATCATTTTGCTCACCTTCAATTTTAAAGTTCAGCCTGAAACTTCCTACTTTATGTGTTAGTGTTCTGAAGTTGATATATAATTTGTGTTTTTCGGGTGATATATCTTCAGGTATTTTAAGGTCTAGCTTAATATTCTTATTAGAATTCGGAGCTATTGTGAAGGTTTTGGGTTCAATTGTTACAATATCTTTTAAGTATTCTGATTCCTTTGCAACATTTACTGTAATACCATATTGATTGGGTTCAGGATTTATTGCTGTAATTACAATATTATATTCTTTGTTTAATTCAGCCTTGTTAATAGTATAATCAGTAGGGTTTATGGTTATAGCTGTTGAGAGAGGAATAATTAGAAAAAAGATAAGCATTAAAGCAATTTTTTTCCCCCACATAAACCCTCCAGGGAAACTTGTTTAATAGACCTTTAAAAATATTTGGAACCACTCAGTAAAGATAACTAAAAATCGGCGCAAGACGGCTATAAAGAAATGTTTTTATTTCTTGAACCAAAAATTCGATGAATTTTTGTTATCCCCGGCCAAAAGGATGGGGTATTACGCTCGCCTTGCTCCATGTCGATTCCCAAGATGAACTTAGTTTATCTGGATCCAATTGAATACCCCTAATTTGGGTTTTGGAACAATGAAAAGCGATTTTCATGTTCAAGAAATCTTTGATTTCTTTGAATTGAAAATCTCGCCCTAAAATTAAGATTCATCTTAATCTACGAATGATAATGAGTATGCTTAAAATGTATTTTAAGCCACGAACGATAGTGAGTATGGAACAAGGGTACAATCCAGAGCATAGCTCTGGATGTTCCAAAAATCCAAAGGATTTTTGTTATTTTACCCCTATTCAAATCTGATTATTCCACTAATTTTTAATTTTAGATACATAATGGAATAATCAGGGTCCGAGAAAACTGTTAAGTTTTCGATAGACTCTCTCACGAGCTTTTCAATAACTATTGATTTATTTATGAGAATATCTATTTACTTTGTAAAATCTTGGTATTAATATAAATGAGTATTTTGCGCTACTTGGTAAT
>JBNJGV010000071.1:0-4741 GCA_051819785.1 Nanobdellota archaeon
CTTGTTTCAGTTTATATACCAAGCGGCTATGATATTAATAAAATAACTACTCATCTTTCCGATGAACAAGGCACTGCAGGCAATATCAAGTCTCCATCAACCAGGAAAAATGTGATAGATGCCCTTGAAAAGATGATTCAACAGCTAAAATTATTTTCTCAAACACCGGAAAATGGTCTGGCGGTTTTTTCAGGCAATGTATCAGAAAAGGAAGGTCAATCAGATGTCAATGTATGGTGTGTAGAGCCTCCTCTTCCGTTAAACACAAGAATTTATAGGTGTGACAAGCAATTTCATCTTGATTTGCTAAGAGATATGATGGATGATAAAGATGTGTATGGGCTGGTTGTTCTTGACAGAAGGGAAGCTGATATTGCAATATTAAAGGGGAAAACCATTAAGCGATTAAGTTCTTTTTCGTCAAATGTTCCAGGGAAAACTAAAGCAGGAGGGCAATCTGCTGCCCGTTATGGACGAATTAGGGAAGATGCTGCAAAGGAGTTTTATAAAAGGGTGGCTGAAGCTGTAAAAGAAGAATTTCTTGGTAAGCAAGAATTAAAAGGTTTGATTATTGGCGGGCCGGGACATACAAAATATGAATTTGTAGATGGCAATTATATTCCGCAGGAATTAAAAAACAAAGTTATCGGAACTAAAGATATATCTTATACTGGTGATTTTGGTGTCCAGGAACTTGTGGAGATCTCTGATGATTTGCTAAGTAATGAGGGGATTATGGATGAAAAAAGGATTGTCAACAAATTTCTTGAAAACCTTGCAAAAAATCCTGGTACTGCCGCCTATGGTTTAGATGAAATAATGCGTTTGCTTGAAATAGGCGCTGTAGAAACTGTTCTTGTTTCTGAAGAGGCCGGAAAAGACCAAATAAAGCAATTGGAAAAAGAAGCTGCCAAAACAAGCGCGGAGATAAAAATCATAAGTATTGAGACAAGAGAGGGTGTCCAGATACGTGATTTGGGTAAATTTGCCGCAATTCTTAGATATGATATATCAGGCTAAATTTTTTATATAAATGTAAATTCTGGTGGATATGGATATCTGCGAGCGGGCTTATTTTGAGTTATTTGGTAAACCTGGTATGTATAACTTTACTTTAAAATATTCTGGAAAATTTAATGGGTATAATGGCAATGTCAAAAAGCTTGGTAAAAAAATCAGTTTTTCTTTAAGCAGAAAGTGGCAGGATATTGATGAAGAGATTCAGCTGGGAATTTTGCAATCACTTTTATGTAAGTTGTTTAAAGTAAATATAATGACTTCTAACATAGAAATGTATAATAACTTTTTAAAAAATGTCCATATTGCTTTAGAAAAAAAAGAAAGTGACCCGGAACTTGAGGAATCCTTTGAAAGGGTAAATGAGTGGTTTTTTCATTCTACAATGGAAATTTCAAGGTTAAAGTGGTCCAGAAAAGCAAAAAGGTGTTTTGGAACTTATGAATATGGAACAGATATAATAAGGATTAACCCTATTTTAAGTAAAAAACCGGAGCTTTTGGATTTTGTTATGTATCATGAAATGTTACATAAAAAATACAAGTTTAATGTAAAAAACAACCGCAGCTTTCACCATACAAGAGAGTTTAAAGAGGCAGAAAACAGGTTCCCTCGTAAGAGGGAACTCGAAAAAGAATTAGCTGAACTCTCACGGAAAAAACCTTAAATGAATGAGGAGGTTTTACTGATTGGTTTTGAAAAATGTATACTAGCTTATTTTTTTGTTTTTAAAATATTATATTCAATACATAAAACTTTTTAAAAAACTTATTTTCAACATATTTTGTTGGGGTGTAAACGTGAAAGCAAATCATGAGAACAAAAAAGGGCATAATTTTTTGAATATTATGCACAATAAAATCCGTGATGCTTTTTCTAAGGTGAAAGATGAGCTTAATGAACATCGTGAATGCCTCAATCAAAATACTAATGAAATACAAGGAAATTATGAATATATCTGCCGTCTTGAAAATAAGATTGATAAATTGGCCGAGAGGGTTGATGAACTCTCACTTTTCTTTGAGCAAAGCGAAAACAAAGAAGAAGATACTAAGAAATTCTCGGTATCAACCTTAACAAGAAAGGAACAGGAAGTTTTTATGGCTATATATAGCCAGGAAGAAGGTGTTACATACAGCAAAGTTGCGAGGTTGACAGGATTGAATGAAAATATGGTTATTTGTTATGTAACAAATCTTATTGCTAAGGGAGTGCCTTTGGTTAAAAGATATTTATCAAATGGTGTAATTCTTTATCTTGACAATGAATTCAGGCAATTGCAGGCAAAGAAAAATGTTCTGCAGATCAATGAAACCATTGCAAAGTCTATAAATAAGGAGTAATCTATATTTTTCTTCTTTAAAGCTGAATCTTAAAAATATCTCTCACATTTGTCAGAGATTTTTAAATATTTAAGGCCTAACAATTAATATGAACTCTCACTTTTTAGAAGTCTTATTTAAAAACTAGATTATATTTTACATTTGTCGGGTAAATTCGGACAATAAACAGTATTTTAATATAATGAATTAGGTAAACTCTCAACAATAACATTCATAATATTAAATAAAGAGTAACGACACTTGTCGAAATTATCTCTATTGTATTTTAAAAAAAAGATAAAATTTGGTAAATTATATTGATAAAATAAATTAAGCGAAAATTAAAAGATTTAAGTGCTATATCCCTCATTTGTCCTGTGCTGTGAGCTTTTTATCTTTTCGTTTTTTACTACCCTTTGGAGCTCTTTAATGTATTTTTGTGTTAAGTCCATATGATTGTTTATTTTGGTTTTTGTCTTTTCAAATGCCTGCTCCAGTGTATTTCCATTAAGCCTGTAGCCAATTACTACATTATTTTCAGAGTCTATGTAACTAACTTTATTTATAAGCTCAAGCTCGATCCAGCGCTTTAAATAATCATACATTGTCTGCCTTGTAATGCCTGCAAAATAGCCCATTTCTTCAACAGTCATTATTGCCTTGTTTGGCATTTTTCGTTTTGAGGCCTCTTTTGCCCTTTCATAGAGCTCTATCAGTACATTGTACATCTTTTCAGTAGAGCCTTTTTTCCTTGGCATAAGCCCCAGCCTTTCTATCAAAACACTCGAAAGTTCAGCCGAACCTGCATTAATATCAGGCTCCTTGTTTGTTAATATTATTTTGTTTCCTGAGAAAGCAATCACCTCTTTATTTTGGTATTTCAGTGTCGGCTAAAACCATATATAAATTTTGCTTAAATATCGACAAATGTAAAAGATTTTGACAAAATAATTTAATCAAAAATTAAAACTTGTATAAAAGGTGCCTATTTTAAGGGATTTGGAAATGTGGCTTTTTCAATGTTCTCTGGGAGAAATTCTAAAAAATTTTTTTTAAAGTACTTATTTATTGATGAGTTTTTTTGTTTCATACTATATTCGTATATGTTGTTGATTACTCCTGAAGGGATTATCAACTCTTCTTTTTTTCCGTATTTATATAGTGTATTGGCAAATTCATTAAAATCCTCCTTTATTATTTGATTTTGGGCTGCTTTAGGAAAATTTGCGCGTACGAAAAAATCAGGATCAAAATTGACTACTCTAGGCGCGTACTCTGGCATGGGTTTTTGAATAGAATAATGAGCAATATTCCTGTCGGCTTTTTCAATTATGCCAAGACTATAGAGATTCCCGAGATACTCGCCCAACTGCTTTTGCAGTTCCTGCGTCAGCGGCATATCCCACGCACGCATAAGCATTGGCCTGAGCGTGACAAGCTCATTATCTTTTTGATCAACTGTTTTCAGCTTTGGTGTAACGCGGGGAAAGCCTTCTTTGTACATATTTTCAAGGGCAACGATAAGATGAGGCTCAGGAAGATACTGGTATGAGTGATACTTGTTTTTTGAAAGATTTTCCTTTTCTATCCATTCCATTAGGTTATCTATATCTATTTTTTTGTAATGGTTACGCCTAAGCCAGTTGAAATTATGGCTTCCTTTGCGCTTTCCTGGAAGGTATGTTCTGCTGAGACGCATAATAAGTGTGTTTTGGTTATCATCTTCAGCATAGACTATATTCGGTCTCCTGTCTTTATCTGCTGTAAAATTTGTCCGTGGCTTTATCTTCAAATCAACAAATTTAGGCGTCTTTTTCGTTCTTAATTGTGCTTTCATTTCAAGGCTTTCAGGGACACTTTCAAGCCATCTAAAGTAGTCTCTTTCCCGGCGTTCATCAAGGTCGGCGGGCTGAACATACCCTGTCTGAAATGATTTGCGCTGCTCTTTTCTATTAAGCTCGATAAGATTATCTAATCCGGAATAAGCTTTTTCAAAAATAGTATACGCATTGCATGGATTCCCGTTGCAATAGAATCCTACTGAAACAATGCTATCAAAAAGCTGCTGGTTAGCTTTATGCCTGGTCATAATAATTGTGAATGTTTTAAAGCTATTTAAAGTTTTCTTTAAATTACTACTGCTTAGTGATTTACGACATAATATAATAATTAAAACCTTCGATTAATGCTTAAAATTAATTATCAAACCTAAATAATGCCAAATCAGGGAGTTCTAGCGACCGAGTACCCAATGGTAATTGTAATTTACTATATTTTTGCTTAAATTTTTTAGTTATTTAATTATTCGGGATTTCCCCGAATAGGGCCTTTGTGACCAAAAGGACAGATTTTGGTATAATCTCGACTATTCGATATTATTCCGACAAAGCAGAGTTATTTTA
>JBNJGV010000072.1:0-4606 GCA_051819785.1 Nanobdellota archaeon
CCATACTCATCCATTTCATTATTCATTATTCTTTTGTTTAACCAAGTTTCAAATGACGCACCAGATGATTCAATCTCATTTTTTTGAGTATTATAATCTTTATAATCATACATAAGACAAATAGGGAAATTTGCAACATTAAATTTTATTCCCTTCTTACTACACTCATCCATCGCTTCATTTAGATATCCTTTTACGTCTGTTAATCTGGGAACCAGCTTTCTATTCTCTTCTTTGTTCTTGCTATTAGGCTTAATAAAAACAAAATTAAGGCATTCAATACCTTTGAATTCTTTTGCCACAAAACCTACGAAATCCTTAAGCTCCCTGTAATTACCTTCATATATTACATGAACAATATTTGTACCTAACCCCAAAGCCAGTGAATTTTTTATCCCTTGTACGGTTTTTGCAAAATTTCCATCTTTTTGGCTTATATTCTCAGATTTTTCTTTAAGATGTGAGTGTAGAGAAACAAGCGTTTTTGTAAGGCCTGCGCGTTTTAGTTTTTTTAAATAATCCATATCATGAAGATTTACACCATTAGAATTCATAATTATATCCCGACAGCCACATGCTGCGGCATATCTTATAATTTCAGCAAGATCTTTTCTTGTTGTGGGTTCTCCCCCAACTATTGTTAATTCTTCACATTTGCTATCAAATATTTCTTTTTTTATTAAGCTTAATTTATTTCCATATTCGTTTGAAGAGCTATTAATTACTGGTTTTTTCTCCAAATCAGGTAATTCAGTTTTTAAAAATTTATCATGAGTACAAAAAATACATTCTTGATTACAAGCAATAGTAACACTAAGAAGTTTATTTTTTATCACTTCGCTTGCTTTTTCTTTAAGTTCACTCAACCCATAAATCTTAGCATAATTTCGCCAAACACCTTCACAAACATTCTTCCATTTACAATTACTACATTCTTCAGATTGTACTTTTCCCTTTTCTTTTCTATTTTTATTATATTCAAAATCAGGCTCAGATTCAGGATCCAAAAACACTCTCTCTTTAGCCATATGAAGCTCGACTACATTCCTCTCATAGCCATTCATATAACATATAGGTATTGCCTCAACATTAAGCACTAATCCAGTCTTTTCCGAGATTTTAAGAGATTTTCTAACAAAAGGAGCCACGTTACAAATCTGGGGAACAAGCTCTTTTCGATATCTCCATGCGTTATTTGTAGGGTTTATAAACATAAACTCGCTAAAAAAAGAACTAAATCTTTTGCTTAGCTTGGAAAGAAATTCAGCAATTTCTGGTAAATACTGGTAATTAATCTTAGTTATTACAGTAATAGTAGAAACCAAAATATCATATTCAAACGCATTTTCAATGCTTTTCTTAAGCTTATCAAAACTACCCTCGGTTTGTGTAAGATATTCATATCTTTTTTTCCTTATATCGGGAATTGAAAAGCATATGCTCGTCAGACCAGCATCTACAAGATTCTTAAAAAATTCAGGATATGAAGTCATCTGCCCGTTTGTTATAATCAAAATATCAGTAAAACCCATCTTTTTAGAATACTTTACTAAATCAAGGATATCATTTCTTATGGTCGGCTCTCCACCAGTAAAAACTATTTTTTCTGCGCCGCTTTCTTTTGCTTTATCAATATCATTTTTCACTTCACCTGTAGCGAGGTTAAATTTACGATTATCTGAAACACAGCAAAACTTGCAATTATGGTTACATAAATATCCTAGTCTTATATCTGCTCTTGGTGGGTCCATTTTATTTTTTTTAATTCTTCCAATCCAACCTTTTTAGCATAACTTTTCCATACCTTTGGACATTGCTTTTCAAACCTACAACCACTACAAATATCTCCAAAAAGAACTCTATTTTCAACGACTGTAACGCCCTGAATCATTTTCCAATATTTTTTGGAAGCAACACAAAAGGGTATATGATAAAGAATTGTTTTAGAGGGAATTATTTCAGATGCCTCTTCTATAAAGGGCATTATTTCTGTGAAATTATATTTCACCTTGCTTAGGTTTTTCATGCCGTTTCCTACAAAATCTATAGGAAAAATAACAAGCCTTTTGAAACCTGTAAACTCTTCCTTATACAGATTTACTAAACTTGGTAAATCAGCGTAGTTAAGCCCGCTCACAACAGCCCTTAACTCCAGATTAATATTCAATTTTAAAATATTTTTTATACCATCATATGTTTGGATAAAACTATTTTGAGTTTGTGTAATATTATCATGAAGCTTTTCCTCTGATGCATAAAGTTCTGTTATTATCTTAAGATTTTTAAAATTTAAGAAGATTTTGGCATAATCTTTATAGCAGAACCTTCTCGCGTTAGTTATCAAAGTTATCCTTTTTTCGGGAAAATACTTGTTTATAAAGCCAATTATTTCGCCAAGGTCATTTCTCAGAGTAGGTTCTCCCCCGGTAATAAGTATATCATCAGGTGAATTACTAATAATTTCTTTTATTTCTTTTTTGCTGATTTCATTTTCATCATCCGGACGTGGCATTATATTCGTGCACATAATACAATTATTATTGCATCTTTTTATAACTCCAACATCAGTCAATTTAGCACATCCTCTTTCGTTCTGTCAAGCACAGGTCTAAGTTCATTTGTGCCATGGATTTGGGCATATTCAGTCCAAACCCCTGCGCAAATACTATTAAGATTACATTTTTTGCACTTTTCAGACTTAGATTTTAGCCTGCTAAAGATATCCCAATGTAAATCATCATGTTGACTTTTCCCCCCACTCCCGTAATTTACAGGCGCCATTTGAAATATCCTGAATGTTTCAGCAGAACGGTTTTCATAACCTTTCATAAAACAAAGAGGTACGCCTTCTAAAGGCGGTGGAGAATTTAGTGATTTTGTTTTCTCAAGCATATTATATATCTGCTCTTCTATTTCTACTAGAGTTGGAACTATTTGCTTGTTATTTTGAGTGCTGCCATTAGGTCTTAAAAATGCAAAAGCAAAAGTTATATCCTCAGAAATATTATGTGCAAAATCAATAAAATCAAGCATATCCATATAATTTTCTTTATTAATAACATAGTAAAGTGAGACAATGCCTGAATTGAGCTTTACACAATTCATTATACCTTTAATGGCCTTTTCATATGATTTAGTATGAGTAAGATAATTATACTTTGATTTAATATGTGAAGGGATTCCAACAGTCACCTGATAAATATCTTGCTCCTTTATTTTTTTTACATACTCCTCATCGCTTAAAAGAATAGCATTAGTTTGTAAATCCGATTTAAGATTGTTAATTTTCGCGCATCTTAAAAGCTCTATAAGATCATTTCTAAGAGTAGGCTCACCCCCTGTGATAGTTACCCTGTTAAAGCCATTCATTGCAAAATCAAAAAGCATATTTTTAGCTTGTTGAGTATTCATATTCTCATCATGGTCATCAGTAATTGTGCAATATAAACAATCTGCATTGCACTGAAGACCCAATCTTAGGTTTGCAACGACCTCTGGCTCTGGTGCGGGCCTAACTATCCTTTTTATTTCAGTCTTACTAATATACTTAGAATACATCTTACTGATTTTAGGACATATTTTTTCATACAAACACCCATTACATTCAGTCAAATTATGCCAAGATTTATTTTTTTCTTCAATATAGCCTGCTTTTGAATATAAAATACAATAAGGCATATTTTTCACAATAACCTCAATATTTCTATCTGATAAAAATTGGATTCCGCTTTCCAAGTATGAAACTAAGATAGTTTTAAATGGAACATCACGCTTTATTTTCTCATTACTAAGGCCCTCAGGTTCAAGTATTTCAAAAACAACCTGTTTTGGATTTATCCTGCCAATCAAATTTGAAATTTTTTGTAGATAGTGATAGTTATGTTTAGAAATAACAGTTTTAATCAGTATTTTCTCATTGTTATCCCTTAATTTTTTTAACTTTTTAATCTCATTTTTTAGAGATGGCAGCACTTTGGGATTATAATGATTTATAATTATGGGTTCAGCATCTTTACAATCTTTCATTTTCACAAACATATCTTTTCTTCACTTAAACAAGTTATAAGCAATTTAAAGTGATTGACTCCATTTAAAAACCTACTCAAATTAAATAATCATATTTAATAAATAATTTGATTTTTTTATAGAAAATAGAAAATCTTTTAAATACTTTATTGTATGGCCATAAAATGCTTAATTTACTTTGGTTCCAACTACCTATGATTTTATTGCTAGGCGTTGTTACCAGTTATACTGATATAAAATTTGGAAAAATAAGGAATAAATGGATTTTAATAGCTTTAGCATATGGTACTGCAATTTACTTTGGAGCCTTTTTGCTTCATCATTTAACTGCTTCATCTTTAAAATTAACCTTGATTGTTGACGGAAAAGAAGAAATTTATTCATTCTTTTTGCAGACCTTATCAAATTTTTTAGTCTCATTGCTTGTAGGAGTATTGCTATGGCTTTACAGGATGTTAAGCGCAGCAGATGCAAAATTATATATTGCCTTTTCCTTATTAACTCCAGTCACAGTATATTCAGCAGAATTCGTTAGATATTTTCCAGGAGCTATATTACTTATTAATTCAATAATAATTGT
>JBNJGV010000073.1:0-4515 GCA_051819785.1 Nanobdellota archaeon
CCCGAAAACCTTCCGCCCACATCCCCACAACTCTCTTCAACTCTTCTTCTGTTGACTTAAATCATCATGACTCTCCCTGACAACATCCCTTTCGAGATCGTCTTTGAAACAGAAAGTGAAATCGTCATTCGCATGAACAAGCGAGACCTTCTCAACAATTTTTCTGAAAAAACAAAAGTATCTTAATGATTTAAAAGAGTTTGGTTGATTTCAACGATGAAAACAAAAAATCAACCACAGACTTTTAAGTTCCTATAGCAGACTTAACAAAATGAGAATACCAGATAATAATTATCATAAACTTGCTCGTGTTCAATTCATTTATGCAGATAGTTTGGACATAATGAATAATTTAGGTATTGACGATGGAGAGGCGTATTTACATTATGAAAAATCTGCAAAAGATATACTTTACAAACCTGAAATTTTAGTTAAAAATCATGTTTTTGATCTCTTTACAAAGAATACATCCTTGACAGATAAAATAAAAAAACTTCAAAAAGAAAGAAGAAACAATGTTCTAAAGACACATGAAAAATTCAGAAATAGATCTGTTCTGACAAAAAATGAATTAAATGAAATTTTCAATAGCCATTTCGGATATGAACAATTAGCTATAGATAAATTTGTTAGTGAAGAAAAGTTTTTAAACATATTAAAAGAGAATCTACCAGAAAGTAATGCTAAACAATTATTTGGAAAATTAATGATTCCTTATGATGGTAAAACTTTTTTTGAAGAGAGTAACATAATACGATTAAAATACTTAGCAAACAAAATCGATCCTAAAAATTCAATTGTACAAAAATATGATTGGAATTGGTTTAGAGAAAAGAGCCTGACAAGACACCGAATCTATGATATTCTAGAAAACTATCATTCAATTGTCTCTAAAGTTGCAGCTGAGGTCGATGTAGTTAGAAAAACATACGAAATCAAATATTCTTCAGATGCAATAAAGTCCATACAAAATATACGCTTTAAACAAACAAGGAGACGAGAAGAAGTATACCAGACATATTCAATAGCAGGAAATATGTCCCAAGAGATAAATCATTATTTAGAATTTTTGAAGATAGCGTTACCTTATAATGAAGATGTTAGGCTTATCAGGAGTGCGAGTTTTGATATTTTTAGTAGATTTGCGTTACAAAATAAATGTTCGCCAAAAGAACTTTATAGAGAATTTCAATTAAAACGTCAAGAAAAATTTGCCAAACAATATCGTCCAAATAAATATGATGAAATTATGTCTCAAAAAATAATTAGTTATTAGGGGTTTAAGAAATGAAAGGAGCGGGAATTTTTTATTCGAGAGTCGGAAAAAATACGTTTTTTGGTGATATGTACCTTGGAATGTCTTTAGACGATATAGTAATGCAAGATGATTACGATATTTCTGAGAATAAAATATCGTTATATGATTTGGATTTTGATTTACAAAAAAATCTTAAAAAAAAGATTTCTGAAATCGAAAAACTAAATGGTTTTCCTGTTAGAGGAACTTTTAAAATTGAAGGATCAGAAGTAATAATTTCCGAATACTATGACGCTAATATAAAAGGTAAAGAGAAAATTGAAAGCATGGTTGATTTGTTTGAAGAGAAAGTAATTAATAAAAATTCTTTTTCAAAAAATATAACTTTTAAAGATGTGCACGATATATTTTCAAAAGAAATCATACGAAATGGAGAAAATATAACGTTTAAAGGAGATTCAGGTAGTAATGGTGTAGGAATTGGTGTTCTTGAAACTAATAAAGAAAAAGTACTAGAGAATTATGAAAAAGGTATTCCAACTATTTATGTTACTGAAAAACCAGGTAGTGAAGACATGATTGTTATGAAGAAAAGCAACGGCATGATAATGTCTGAAGGAGATTTTACAGCCCATCCAGTCATCTTAGCTAAAAGTAATAACATTCCTTGTGTTGTTAATCTTCCCAAAATGGATATTAATAAAAAAATGGTCAAATATAATGGTCAAGAAATCCCAGTTGGTTCTACTATTACAATTGATGGGACAAATGGACACATTTATAACAAAAAGATGTCTGTCAAAGAAAATAATGATGATTTATTATTTTCTAAGTTAGATGCTATTTTTAATAAATATAAAAAATTTGAAGTTTATGCGAACGCTGATTCTTATAGTGAATTAGCATTAGCTCAAAATATGGGAGCTGAAGGAATTGGTCTTTGTAGGACTGAACATATGGTTTTTGAAAATTCAAATAAATTAAATAATTTGAGAACAATTTTATATAGTGATAAGAAAAAAAATAAACATCTAGAAGATTTTATAAAATACCAGATATCTGATATTTCAAAGATATATGATCAATCTAATGACCAACGTGTAGTTATTAGGTTATTAGATCCACCTATAAATGAATTTCTACCTGAAGGTGAAAGCGATATCGATGCTTTTTTTTCGTATTCAGGAATGAACAAAAAAGAATATGAGTTGGTTGAATCTGAATTAAAAAGAAATGCTAGTCATTTAGGTGTTCGTGGAACTCGTTTTGGAATTATTGATCCTAAAATTTATCTTGCTCAAGTTGAAGCAATACTTGAAGCTGCAGGAAAAAAAGATGCAAATATATTATTACCTTTCATTAGCTTTAAAGAAGAATTTAGACAAATGAAAGAAAAAATACTTGATTATAAGACTAAAAATTACCCTAAAGCAAATTTAAAAATAGGTGCTATGATTGAAACACCAATGAGCGCTATAGAAAGTGATTTTTATGCTAAAAACGCAGATTTTATAAGTTATGGTCTTAATGATTTAACCATGACTAGTTATGCATTAGAACGTATAGGTAGCGAAGAAATGATGGGTGAATATGTTCGGAAGGGAATAATTACCAAAAGCCCATTTGAAAGCATAGTTTATGAAGGAATGCAAAAAATGCTTTCTTATTCAATAAATCAAGCAAAAATCAATAATCCTGATATTCTTATTGGTGTTTGTAGTGAACAAGTAAGAGACCCGGACACATTAAAGTTTTTTTCAACGTTACCTATTGATTATATTAGCAGTACCGGACAATCAATACCTAAGATAAAATATGATATTATGAGGACTGATGTTAATGGATGATTATGTTAAAGATGCTAAAAACTATTGTTTAAATCTAGCTCAAAAATATACTGGTAAGTTAGGAAAAAAATTATTAATTCAAATGATGCTAAGCATTGAGAAATTAATACTTGCAGAAAATTTTTCAGACCAGAAAATAAAAAATGCAACTCTTATAGGTTGTTATTTTCACGATATAGGAAGAACCTTAAGTGACAGTGATGATCATCCTGAATTAAGCTTTGAGATTTTTAAAAAATATTCTCAAAATAAATCTTTTTCTGAAGATGAAATAAAAGTAATTAAAGATTGTTGTCTTAATCACGGGAGTTCTTCATCACCTGTAACCCATTCAGGTCAATTGATGAAATTATTTGATAAATCTGTTGTTTTTGAACCTGAAATTATGATGGTTGTTCTTGAAAAATTAGTTTTGAGTTATGGTGACTGGCACACAGCATATTCTAAATTTATTGAAAAAATGGAAAAATGGAATAGTAAAATCGATTCTGAAAAAGTAAAAACAAAAAATTCCTCAACAATAAAACGTTTAAAATCAATTATTAGGGATGAATAAGGTGTTTTAATGAATCGATATAATAAGTTTTCCGGTGTTTATGATAAGTTTCGTGTAGAATATCCCGATGAATTTATTGATTATTTGATAGATAAAATTCCTCTGAAAAAAAATAGTGTTGTTTGCGATCTTGGCTGTGGAACTGGAAAGTTCGCTAAAAAAATCATAAATAATGTCAAACATGTAGATGGTGTTGATACAAGCGAAAATATGTTAAGTATTGCTAATAATCTAGGCGAAAAATTAACAACTATTAATTCAAGTGCAAATTCATTCCTTGATTTTCAAAAATATGATGCTATTTTTATCAGCCATAGTTTTCATTGGATGAATAAGAAAAAAGTTCTAAAAAACACGTATTTAAATCTTAAAAAAAATGGAGCTATCGCTATTTTTTGGAATAACAGTAACAGTATGCTTGAACCTTATTATTTAAAACTTCAAAATCTGGTTCGTACATATCATGAAAAACCAATTAGTGAATATCGTGGCAGCGACACGTGTGAAATTTTAAAAAAAACGAACCTCTATAAAGATATCACAAAAAAAAGTTTTGAATTTGATATTAAATTTTCAATAAATGAATACATGGGTCTTTTAGAAAGCAAAAGTTATGTGAGTGATGATATACCAAAAGATATGCAGTCTGATTTCTTCTCTAAAGCCAGAACGATTTTAGAAAATCAAGGCGAACCAATTACTGAAAGATTTAACACTGATTTATATTATGCAATTAAGAGATAGTAAAATTTGGTTAATCTTAATCAAATATATAAGAAGTAACCCGACAAACCTTCCGCCCACAACTCTCTTAAACTCTCCTTCTCTTTGCTTTGTTCATCATGACTCTCCCT
>JBNJGV010000074.1:0-4093 GCA_051819785.1 Nanobdellota archaeon
ATTATCATATAACTGAATATCATCTTTTGCTTTTATTATTTGTATAATTCTTTTTTTAATGAAGCTATATATCACTATGTATGAATTGGAAATCAATATTATGTTAGCACCATTTTCCGTAATCTCAACGGGTCTAATCATATCTTTGATTTTATTTTGATTTTCATTGAGATATTTTTTTGGGTCAACACCTTTTGGAAAGATATCTTTGCCAATTATATCATAATGCTTCAGGCTCATATCCTCTGCATCAACTATGAATAACCTGTTTGGTTGGCCGACTGTAACTATGTATTTTTTCCCATTATACTCTAATATCTTGTGGGATGTGAATCTGAATCCTCTATTGTCTTTGAACACTCCCTTGTGGACCAATTTTTTGTTATTTATCTCAAACTTATCAATATATGCTGGGTCTAAAAATACTAGCCCATTGCCTTCCTTGTTTCTTTTGAAATTATGATTTGAAACATAAATCACATCTCCACTTTTCTCAATATGTCCTGCAACACTTCCACTTGTGTGATAAATTGTGGTATGTTTGTTCTCTATATCATAAACAAAAATTTTTGAATCAAGCATATGGACATTCATCAGGATTCCCTTGTGATGAAGAGTTGTGTGAGGTGCTCTGGGTGATGATACCATATATTCCCCACATTCATCTATATTTCTTAGTTGGAGATTTGTCTTATAAAGCTTTGTTTTCCATTTGTCTTCATAAGGTATCAACCCTGATATGTAAATACTGCCTGAGTCGATAAAGAATGTATCCCCCAATTGTATAAGTTCTTTCAAACCCAGATCCTCAAGATTAATTATTCTTGCAGTCATTTTTTTTAAGTCGAGGTGGTATATGAAGTTCACATTTTTATACATAAATAAGAATATGTCATTTTCCGTAACCCTAAGAGCATGGTGGGGTTCAATAGCGTCTTTATTAAACCTGTCTGGAACAATCCCACTCAATTTTTTGATGTTTTGAGGTGAGAAGAGATAATAGTACTTTTTTTTACCTTCTTTGAAATCAACAAGAACAAAAGTCCTGAGTAATCTAGTTTTGTCATTAGGATGAATAAGGTAGTAAATTAATTCTTTGTCAAAATCTTCCGGATTATAGTCTATTTTGAAATTTTTCTCACAATATCCTAAATTCAGTTCTACCCCTATTTTTGTATCCATCTTGATTATATTAATTTCAAATTTATTATATGTAGGAAAGATTTATATTAAATTTTTTCGGAAAAATTTTAATTATGTAGGAATTTTTGAATCTCTCTTTTCGAGTCAAAATTATTGTATAACAAAAATATTGGATACCACGAGTAAACCTGTTTAGGGTAATTTTTTTTGATAAATTTACTAAAATATACAGAGGAATTACTCTGTTGTATTTTTTTTTGTTCCCAGCTCAAGCCGTGGATTTCATCAAAGTTAATACCCCCAAAATTTGAAATGGTTATATCCCTGTCACTTGTGATGTCATCAACTGAATACTCCTTTTTGTGCAATTTCAGGCCGTACTTTTTTGGATTTTGCGCAAAAGGAGATGATTTCATCATAATAAAGCCATTTGTTAATACACCATTTATATACCTTCTGTTATCCATCAAGAATTTACTTGTTTTTATAATATCAGAATTTCTTTCATATGGTAGGCCAGTTATGAAATCAGTTACCAGCCATATCCCATTTTCATCAGCTGATTTAAAGCATTTTGATATATGATTATTTCGGTTAAAACTATTCATTCCATATACATAATTTTGCAACTTTTCTGAAGCAGTCCCCAGACCCATAAAAAGTTCTATGCATCCGCTTTTTCTGAACTCTTTAATGATTTCTGGGTTGGCCATACTTACATTTGCTGTATCACTCCATTTGATTTCATGTTCTTTTTGCAATCTTGAAAGGAGTTCATTCGTATATTTTTTTTTAACAGCAATATTAGTATTTATAAAGTAAAAATTGTTAGTGTTATACTTTTTTTTCATGTGATCTATATCTTCAATTACCTCATCAACTGGTTTTTTAATTGGAAATTTTCCAAAACCGCAATAAGCGCACTTATTATAACAACCAAATTGGAATTTATAGGGAATTACAAGAGGAGTTTTTTTCCCTTTCATTTCTTTGAATCTTTCATAGACGGAACGATTGATTTCAAAAAAATAATATTTCAATTTTTCGGGTCTTATTTTATATAGATCCAGATGTTCTTTGTTAAAATCAGGCAAAATCCAGTCAATCTGTTCAACTTCCTCATTCTTTGCTATGTTTGGATATTTTGGAAGCAAATCTATTTTATTCGATGTCAGTTCTTCAAAAAATTTGAACGTGCCCTCTATAACGAAATGGTTAACATAATCAATGCCTAGGTCTTCTATTAAATTACTCAGTTGTTCCCTGTTTTTCCTTTGTATCTCAAGACCCCCAAAAACAATAGGGCATGACTTGAATTCTTTTATTTTTTTTGCGATATATAATGAAAAATAAAACTCTTTATGAGGGACATGAAATGCAAGTATCTCATTATTTCTAACATTCAAAACGGAAATTATTTTTTCCGCCTGCTCATCAAGATATTCATCTGTTTTTTTTCCAAGAAGAATTTTGGGTAGATCCCACAAATTGTCTTTTATGTATTTGATGTCTATAGAATTATTGTTTTTTATGCTATTATAATACTTTATGACTATGTCTAAATCAAAGATTTCCGAATCAATTTTTTTTTCTTTGAGTTTTTTATTAATTACTCCAAGACCATAAGGTGGGAAAGTGTACCTGTATAATCTTAGCATGTTTATTAGCTTTATTCTCAATAGTATCAACCTTTTAGTATTACGTTATCTGCACTGAATTCAATATCCTTTTTTAATTTTTGTTAAAATTATACCCTTCTATAATTATTTTTGTATTTTTGACTTGAATTACTATTTTTTAGCTTGCAAAGCCTTCAATTTCAACTAAAAGACCGGCTCTGCAGATGTCTGCTTTTACTATGATGAATTTTTCAATTTCAAAAACTTCATTAAGTGTTTTTTTGACTATTTCATAACTTTCTTTATTTTTCACATAAATTCTTAGGTACTCTATCTTTGGAATCTTTTTAGTGACATCAGAAGCACAACTGGTTAGTAGTTTGATATTTTTTAATGTCTCTTCTGTCTGTTTTTTGGGTAAACCACAATGCCTAGTTTCCTGTCCAGTAATTGATGCAGTTCCAGAAAGGAATAATTGGCCGCAAACGAGCTTACCTCTTGAAAATCTAGGGGGTTCGTTTCCAGTATGCAATACATCCCTTGAATATTTATAAGCAGGAGTTTGTCTCTTGTTTTCAATGGGCAATATCTGTTTGGCATTTTCAGAAATAGCAATTATTTCAATATTGACTAGACCATATCCCGTCCCAATTCCTGTTGCAGATGGATAGCCTTCTTTGAAGTCATATTTATCATAGTAATTGCTCCTGACCTGGTTGAAAACCTGATAATTTTGTTTTTTTTCACTGGTTTTTGTGATATTCTGGATATAATTCCATTGCCTGACAACATTTCTGAAAGTCATTCTCTCTTTTTTAAGAATGACCTCTGTCTTTTTAAAGACACTTTCGCATGCATCTTTAAGGTTGTCCAGATTTTTAGGGCAAATTGTTTCTGTGACAATTTCTTTGATGCCTTTGAAAGTAATCAAAGAGTACCTTATTTCCCTTGATTTTTTATATTCGATTTTACCTACAGAAGAAGACCATGCCTCCATTAAAAATCCATTCTCACCTAAGGGGGGATTATTCAGGACACTTACTGGAATATCGAGTTCTAAATAATTCCTTATTATATCTTTAATCTTATTCTTAAACTCTTTAAATATTTTATAATTAGGATAATTTGTAAATATCACTAATTTCACTATTAAGTTTTGATTTTCAATCTTGTTTAAGGCATCTTTAAGTGAGTTTTTCAAATTTTTTCTTGGATTTTCAATCTCGATTAGCTGGGTTTTTTTCATTTTACTTATGGTTGGCTGAATTGAGTATTTGCTCTAAATCAGAAATTTATCTTAAATTTTTCTATTTCATACGTTTTTTGCCTTA
>JBNJGV010000075.1:0-3915 GCA_051819785.1 Nanobdellota archaeon
GTTAAAGCTATTAAGGGAGGGGTTGAACCATCATTATTCTTACAATATATTCTACTGTTTTTTCCAACAGTTAAATAAGCAGGCCGAAAATCGTGCCCCCACTCCGAAACACAGTGTGCTTCGTCAATAACTATTAGTGAAATTAGATACTTTTTAGTAAATTCGCGAAGTGAATTTCTAAAATCATTGATTAAAAATCTTTCTGGAGCAATATAAATAAATAGATATTGTCCCCCATATATTAACTTTTGAATATAATCTTTTTCTTTTCTAGACTCAATATCCCCAGATAAATTGATTGCTCTACTAATTCCTTTTCTCTCTAGATTTTCAACCTGATCTTGCATCAAAGATTTGATTGGTACTATAGTTACAGCTATTCCAGGCATTAAAAAAGTGGCGAGTTGAAAAATTAATGATTTCCCAGCACCGGTAGGTAAAAGAGTAATGGTATCTTTTCCTGACAACACACGCTTTAATGAATCTAATTGTCCTTCGCGAAAATTATCGTAACCGAAGATGTATTTTAGAAAAAAGATTAATGTTTCAGTTTCAATATCATCATTTATTTTAACATTTTCAACATTTTTTAATTCTTTAGCAATTCTTCTTGGAAAAGAAATATCTTGTACTATACATAAAGGTTTACTTGATTTGAAATTTTCATTATAACTTATGACTATATCAGCATCTTCTTTTGAAGTCATATTAAGTTTATCTACTTGAATATTTAAAGAATACAAATTGCTTAAATTTGAAATCAGTGATTTAATATCTTTCATTGATTCTATTAACAAAAAATCAAACTCCTCAATTTCAAACTCAGGAAACATACTAGTATCAAAGAATATATTGTTTTTTTCTGATAAATCTATTATGCCATTATAAAGAAGCTCAATTATAGATAATTGAAACTGATGAGCTAATTTAAAGCAGTTCAAAAATTTATCATTTTGAGACTTAGTGTTATGAACTGTCTCTAAACTACTCATTCTCTCTCTGATTTTTTTAATTTGTGGAGAATCTTCATTTTCTAATTCAGTATTTTTTATTCTAATTTCTTCAAAACCATTTTCATTAAGTCGCTTTGTTCTGGAGTAGTCTTTTGATTTATGATTCTCATGTTCCTCTCCATCTAATTCAACGATTATTTTTTTATTATTCGTTGTTATTAAGAAATCAGCTCTTTCTTGAGAATCTTTAGATTCTGAGCTAGGATCATAATCATATACTAAACTATGAAAATTTACTTGAGGCAATACATATTTTCTAAAACTATTACCTAGTATTTTAGGTAATATTTTTTCATAAAATTTTTTCTCGTAGCCTGTACCATCAAACCAATAACTAGATTCACTTAATTGATTATTAATGTCATATGCATAAGGATTAAAATCTCCATTTCCTTTAATTTTTTCCTTGATTTTATTTTCTAAAAATATTGATAATGAAGTATATTCGCCTTTTGTTAGTATTTTATGGGCTATTGATAAAATTGTCTGTAATTTTGGAGAAGCCTTTTTTATTAAGTATTTTGGGAAATCTAATCTCCATTGATTAATAAACCTATAATTTCCAAAGTCTATTTTCTTTTCAAAATCTATAAATTCACTTGGTAAAGCAATTGATTGATAAAACACAGTAGAATAATCTTTAAATCTTTCTCTAGCTTTTAGATTTATTATTTCTACCATATTTATATAATAAGATTGACTGTTATTTATAAATATTGGTTATAGAACTCCTCTCTATTCTTGTTCTTGATGTGTCGCTTTGCTCTTTTGATAGAACGGAACCCCCTAGTCCTACGGACAGTTACACTCCCTTCGGTCGAATTTATATGGAACTCAAATTTTACTCTGCGGACGCAGGTTTCCCACACTTCGTATGGGAAACGAACTTAACAGGGCTTAAAGGGTTCGAAACGACCGCTTCGCTATTTTGCCAAGCAAAATTCGTTTCTCTCCCAAATTTTTTGCTACGCAAAAAACTTCCCTTAAGCCCGATGTTATGAGAAATTTTTTTCGCTTTTCGCTTGAGCAGTTTACGAACAAAGCTACTCAAAACTAAAGTATGTGCTTGCCTTTTTCTCAAAGATACTAAAGTAATTAACAATGCTCTGTAAGCAACGAAAAAAACTTACCCTCCCCCCACTCCGTAGGGGTCGGTCTCATAACAGTGGTTTAGAGGTTCCGGCGGACGCAAGGCTTAAATCAAAGATTTACCGCCTACACCCAAATTGCCTTCGGCAACTTCTCTAAACCACGGATGTTATACGCAATAAAAAAAATATTTTTCTAACGGAGAATAAGAAATGATAGGCTTTCAAAGGGGAATAAATTTGATTTTTTCTTTATTTAAAGAGGGGAGATAAAAAATTTCTACTATAAACTTTAAATAAATATATTTATAAACTTTTAATTTTTAACAATATTTATTATGAAAATCATTAATATTTTAGCTAAAATAATTTCTTCATTGCTTACCTTATTTATACTATTTATAAATTTTGATATGGTAAGTCACACATGGAAATGGGGTTTTGACGAGAGTAATCTTTTTATATTAATACCATTTATATTACTTTTAGTATTTTTTATCTATTTTACTTATAAAATTTTTACAAAAAAAGATTTTATAAATGAATTCTTTCATAATATGAAACAATTTTTATCAACTTTAACAGACACAAAACTAAAGAAAGTGATTCTGCACTTAATTGTAGTTTCTATATTAATGAGCCTTGTTTCTCTAGCGGCGGGAGAAGCCACCGTAGGCTCTATTGGTGTAGGTATTTCTTGGATAGGAGCTGCGTTATCCTTGGCTTCTGCGTTATTTTTATTAATATTTATACTTTTTCATTCCTTTATTAATATTAAGAATGTTTATACTAAGATAGCAGCTTCTGTTAACTTGATCTTGCCAGGAATATTAATTTTTTTGTATTTTATTTTAGATGTGTTTTCTTTTTTTGCTGATACGTATTCCTTGTTTATAGCATTGTTTTCAATCATTTATTTTTTTAGTAGCTCAATCTTATTTATTAATTTCTTTACCAATATAAAAAGCATTTATGCCAAAATAAGTAATTATATAAATTTGATTTTAGGAATAGCCTGCGCTTTTTGTACCTCTTATTTTTTGTTTATGATAACTTGGGGCGCCTTTTTTAATCTTTTATTTATATACGGAAGCGCTTTTTTGTGGTGCATCACTCCAAGGACAAAAATAATTTCAAATATGAGAAGGATACTTGTGAATCTTGCATTCTTATTTCCTCTGGCAAGTTCTTTATATTATATAAGAATGGGAATTAATGGAATCTATCTGAATGCCAACAAACCGAATCCCGGTTTAGAATTATTAATACCTTGGTGGGCATGGTTGATTCTGATAGGAGCGATGATTGCAATACCAATTTTAAATAAGTTTTTTTCTCCAAAGAGGACTTCAGATAGAAGTTATGAAATCAGATATTAATTTTTGAATAATTTGAAAGAACTTAATTTGGAATACATTCTTGTTTTCGATATTTCTCCCCAATTTAAACCTAACTTAAAGTCTATGAGAAGACATGGAACTGAAATTTCAAAACAGTATGCGAAGGAGTTATGGCAGAAAAAGTTAGATGTAGATAAGAGAGTGTAAAATTTAATGGTTAATTAAAAATAAAAAAACTGGAAAAATCAAATTTATAAGAATTGGAGAAAGCCTATCATAATAAGTAAGAACGAAAAATATTTTTTGAACTTCTCGCTATCGCTCCACCACGTTGCACTCTCGCTCCGTAAACTCCGCTCGGGGCGTATAACAAAGGTTATACGCAATTCAAAAAATATTTTTTAGATATAAAGTGTAGATAGGCTTTCTAAAAGGAATAAATTTGATTTTTTCTTTATTAAATAAGGGAACTAG
>JBNJGV010000076.1:0-3894 GCA_051819785.1 Nanobdellota archaeon
GTTCTTTCCAAGAATCATTATAATAAAGCCTGCGGCTGAATAAATGAATAATCCAATAATTCCTGATTGCACCATCGCATGTAAGCTTTCTATTCTTTCAGGAAGAATAGATCTTTTAATAAAAAAA
Source organism: Nanobdellota archaeon (assembly GCA_051819785.1). Lineage (GTDB taxonomy): Archaea > Nanobdellota > Nanobdellia > Woesearchaeales > DSVV01 > CAZBGG01. The sequence goes on from JBNJGV010000076.1 coordinate 128, forward strand.
ATGCAGTACACACCTAATGCTAAAACACCTGCTAATCTTGCGAATTCACCTAGTTTTTGTAAGCTCTCGGTGGTATCAATTAAGCCAATTATAAACCCAAAAACTAACATAAAAATTACTATATAAAATCTTAAAAACATTCTTTTCCGGAAAAGCCTTTCTTGCGCTTGGAGTTTTTTCTTATTCATTGTGCTTTTTACGAGCGAGACATAAAAAAATATATAAAGTTTCTTTTATTCGTATGGTCTAATGGGTTTATTTGGTGATATGCTAAAAGATGACGAGACGCTTTTCCAAAATGAGTTGGCATTAGATTTTTCTTATCAGCCAAAAGTTATAAAACACAGGGAAAACGAGCAAAAAGAGATAGCTTATGCTATAAGGCCGCTTTTTCAGAAACGCAATGGCAGAAACATATTTATTCACGGAAAACCCGGCATTGGTAAGACCGTAGCAGTAAAACACGTTTTGGATGTCATCGAAAACGGTGACGAAGAAATTGTTGAAGACGACTATGAAGACATTTATACTGTGTATATAAATTGTTGGCAAAAGAACACAAGCTATAAGATAATTGTGGAAATTTGTGAGCAAATCGGATATAAATTTACTCAGAACAAAAAGACAGACGAACTAATGAAGATTATGTCTAAGATACTGAACAGATACTCTGCGATTTTTGTTTTTGATGAAGTCGATAAACTTGAAGAATATGACTTTTTATATACTTTAGTAGAGCAGATATATAGAAAATCAATCATTATGATAACGAACTATAAAGAATGGGTTCTTTCTTTAGACGAGAGGATAAAATCAAGGCTTGCTGCCGATTTGCTTGAATTTAAGCCGTACAACTCGCAAGAAACCAGAGACATTTTGGAACAAAGGAAAAAAATCGCATTTTATGATGGCGTTCTTGAAGAAGAGTTGTTTTCACAGATTGTTCAAAAGGCGGTTGAATATGAAGATATAAGAACCGGGCTTCATATAATGAAAGATGCAGGTGCAATAGCCGAGATGTACAGCTCAAGGAAAATTTCTCAGGAGCATGTCCAAAGGGCCATTTCTAAATTAGGCGAAATGAGTGTAAAAAACCCTAAAAAGCTAACAGACGAAGAGCAATTTATTCTTAAAATAGTAAAAGAAAACAACTATAAAAAAATAGGGGATTTGTTTAAGATTTATAAAGATGAAAAAGGAACGGCCAGTTATAAAACATTTCAAAGAAAGATAAAAAAGCTATCTGAAAACCAATTTGTTTCTGTAAAAAAAGTGCAAGGGGGTTCTGAAGGAACAACTTCTATTATCAGTTTTGCAAAAACAAAAAAAATAACTGACTTTTAATGATGGATAAACCCCAAATCATTTAAATGAATTTTCGTTTCTTTTTCTTATGGACGTTTATTCAAGAAGTGAGGCAAGTGTTGCTTTGCCCTCTATTGTAGAAAGGATAATCTCAGGTGTTGTTTTTGTTCATCCAACAGACACTATATATGGGTTAGGATGCAATGCATTGGACGAAGATGCTGTTAATTACTTAAGAAGCGCTAAAAGGCAATTGTCAAGGCCATTTTCAGTAATGGTTCCTGACACTAACTGGATATACGAAAATTGCATTGTGACTCCTGAAGCTGAAGAATGGATTGAAAAATTACCGGGCCCTTATACACTGATTCTTACCCTGAAAAATAATGCTGTGGCTGATAGTGTTAAGTTGGGTTCTGACACAATTGGTGTAAGGGTTCCTGATCATTGGTTCAGGGAATTTTTACAAAAAGCCAGAATACCTATAATTACAACTTCAGCTAATATTACTGGGGAAAACTTTATGACTTCTTTAGGAGAACTAGATCCCTTACTAAGGATGAAATGTGGCTTTATGATTGATGAAGGTGTAAAGAAAGGCACCCCTTCGACAATCGTGGATTTGTCTTCTGAAGAAATACAAATACAAAATCGCAGTTAGTTTTTTAAATGGTTTTGTTTTCTATTTAATTTATGAAAGTTTTCGCAGCAGGAGATATCCATGGTGATATTTCTCTTTCCGAAAGACTAGCACAAAAAGCGCAGGATTATAGTGCAGAGCTGGTTGTATTATGTGGTGACATCACTCATATGGATAAAAGTACAGATAGCCTTATCTTTCCTTTTAAAGAGAAAGGCCTTAATGTCTTATTTGTCCCGGGAAACCATGATAGTTTTGCTACAGCCGATTTTATCTCTGAAATGTACGAAATAAATAATATACATGGAAAATCAGTCAGATACGGTCAAGTAGGTCTTTTTGGTGCAGGAGGTGCAAATCTGGGGATAGAAAAGGTATCTGATGATGAAATTTTTGGGTTGCTGGATTATGGGCATAATAAAATAAGTTATTTAGATAAAAAAATAATGGTAACCCACGTACACCCTGCCCGTTCTAAAATGGAAAAATTCACTTCTTTTTTCAAAGGAAGCGAGGGAGTCAGGAAAGCTCTTGAAAGCTTTTCACCCGATGTTCTTTTATGCAGCCATGTTCATGAAGCAGAAGGCATTGAAGAAAAAATAGGCAACACAAGTGTAATAAATGTTGGTAGGAAGGGCAAACTTATTGACCTCTAGAAACATTTATAAATTATTTTCAGGATAATTAAAAGGATGGGCAAAAAGCATATATTAATTTTAGAAGCTTTCTTTATATGTATTGTTATAGGTACTTTTACTACCCTCTTATTTTTTCCTGAAATTACAAGCAACGTGACTGCAGAACCCGGGGCGGTCTCACAAGTATCTCTTTCTTCTGGTTATTCAAACCACTATTGGCATGGTGTTTTTGGAAATCTAGGTGGTGAAAAAAAAAACAATTCTTTAACTATTAAAGGTGAAAACAGATTAATCCTGCATAACCTTTCTTTGCCTGATTGCAAGAACGCGAAATTATTCATAACACCTCTAAAAAAAATAGATTGGGAGAAGATTCAAGAAGGAAAACCCTCTGACATCGATTCTTTTTTGAAAATAAAATCAAATAATCCTTTTTCAGGGACTTCTCAGTTTTCATATTTATTAAAGCGTGTAATCATAGGAAATGATATATTTTATGTTCCTTCTATTAAGCCTGAATCAAAAGGGAGTTCTTCAATGGGGCTCTTGAAACAAAACAAAACACCCATATTTATCTCAAAAATTAAGAGTCATGAGGCTGTAGACGGAGAATTTAGAGATTATGAAATTATACTGCCTGTTCCAAAAAACCAAAATGTAACATACAATTTTTTCATTCACCCCTATGAATTAGCCAAATGCAATACCAAATTTGATTATGATGATTTATTTCCGGGAGACAGCAAAATAAAACTCCCGCAAGAAGAAAGACCAATACTAATAAATGAGACTGAGGAGGGCCAATGTGTCTGTACAAGTGACTCAAGGGGTTTAGGTTTACCATATTACCTTCTTATACTGTTTTTGATTGCTCTTATCGCTTATGACCTTTGGTTTGTAAGTAATGAAAGAATTTGGTATACTGAAAAAATGATGCCTCCTCCTTCTCCTTCTTTGCTGCGGAAAAAAGAAGAGGCTTCAGAAAATAATAATGCCAATTCTCTGGAAAATCAGTAATTTATTGTTTTTTAGTTAACCCAAAATAACCTTTAGATAACATATTTGTTTATTCTCTTTAATTTGAATTGATAAAATTTTTATAGTTTTATTGAAACTAAAAGACAAATGGCAAAAAAGAGAGTGCTTTTCTTATCTACTGCGAAGTTTGTCTGTGCTCAAAAGAT
>JBNJGV010000077.1:0-3843 GCA_051819785.1 Nanobdellota archaeon
CGTGGATAGAAAGTATTTTGATTATATAAACCTGTTAGAGAATCAAGTGAAGCCTTTTCTTCAGCAACATATTTTTCTTCTTGAAGTTTGCTGTTTGATGCCCTGAGTTGAGCATTCTCAACTTCTTTGCCTACATAACCTGCAAGCATATTAAGAGAAGAATCTAAAAACTCCTCTAATCCTGCAGGGCAGTTTCTTTTTAGTTCGCTTCTAATAGTATCATATGAAGAAAAACAGGGATTTTCTTTAATTTCTTCTAAACCCCATTTATAAATTTCCATGAAAGCTTCAGGACCTTCCAAAACACAATCAGACTTATTAACCTGAACATCCTCTGACCTTTTCAAGTAATTATCCAAAGTGGAATATTTTGTGTCCATATATATTTTCTGAGATTTTATATATTTAAAGGTTTGCAAAAGGGTATACATTTTACTATACTAATAAGGAAACAACTACAATTTCAAACACAATATACAAAATTTCTTTAGACCATCTGTGCAACTGGATAAAATAAAAGATATATAGCTCTAAAAAACAAAAATTTCAATTTTTAAAAGATGTAGTCCCAACAAAATAACAAAAAATCGGCACAAGACGGCTACAAAGAAATGTTTCCATTTCTTGAACCAAAAATTCGATGAATTTTTGTTATCCGCAACCTTTAGGTTGGAGTACTTCACCCCTATTCAAATCTGATTATTCCACTAATTTTTAATTTTAGATACATAATGGAATAATCAGGGTCCGAGAAAACTGTTAAGTTTTCGATAGACTCTCTCCCGAGATTTTCAATAACAAATTTTCAGATTTCACAAATCAATAAAGACTCCTACCACTTATTTTATCAGAGCACAAATCCATAAACTCCTCATCTTGCAAAAGAACATTTCTCAGTTTTCGGATACCTCTTGAATATTCTGCATTAACTTTAGATTTTGAAATACCTGTCTCATCACTTATCTCTGAAAGAGACTTATAATTACACAACACATCATAAAGGATATTATTTCCTTTCTCGCCTTGATTTAGCTCTGATAAAATATTATAAACCCTTTTACTTGCCCTGTAAAGTGAAAGGAAAACTATATTGTCCCTACCATCAGAGTTTGAAATATTATCAATCATTTCACCACTCATAACCTCTTTATTTAATGAAGCAGTATTCATATTTTTTTCAAAATCAAGCAAATCTTCAATATCTGATTGAGAATAAGAATTTTTTGTGAGCCTGTTTAGCTCATTAGCAACATAATCAGAAGACGGCGCATAACTATTCTTTTTTAAATAATCATCAATTATACCCCTAGCTATTTTAGACATCTGTTTCTTCTTCTGAGGAGTTTTTATTGTTTTGTCAGTTCCAAGATAATCTAAGATTTTGGCATTTATCCACCAAGGCGCATAGGTTTTGAAACTTACATTTTGTTCAGGGTCAAATTCAGAAGCCGCCTTTATAAGCCCTTTATTACCCTCTTGAATAAGATCTTCAAGCTGTGAACCCGAATTATATGTTCTGGCGATCTTTACGACTAAACGAAGATTAGAGTTTATTAAATCCTGAAGTCTGCCTTCTTTTGCAAGTCTCAGCTCTTCACTTTTATCAAGACAAGGGAATTTATGAATTTTTTGAATATAATTTTCCATTATAAGCAATCAGTTAAAACAAGAACAATATAAATTTTACTTTTACAAATTTTTTAAAAGGAAACAATAAATATTATAGAAACAATAAATATTATATTGAGCTATAAAATTCAGGATTAGATAAATTTTACGAAAACAACTCTGCTCTATCTAAAATAATAATAATAATAATAATAATAATGCTTAATCTACTTAAAAGTGACAACAAATCAAAACATTTAAATATTTGCCAGCTTCACCACTACATGGTGGTAGGGTGTTTAGGAGATTATTATTAACAATTATACTCGTATTTATACTGGGATGGCTAAGTAATAGTGTCTATAGTGACATCTCTGCATCCCTTGGTAGTTTTGAAAATATAAACACCGGCAAATTTATAACAGGAGGCGCAACTCTTAGTGAAAAAGCCTCACCAATGGACAGAATAAAAGAAAGCGATATCCATGTTTATAATAATGGGGTAAAAATTGATATTAAAAACCCAGAGTGGTCTTCTTTTACAGATACAAATTCAATGGATCCTGTTTTAGATAAGGGCGCAAATGCTATACATATAATCCCCGAAAAACCATCTGAGATAAATATAGGAGACATAATCGCATATGACTCAAAGTACACACAAGGTACACTAATACACAGAGTAATTGATATAGGCGCAGACGAAAAAGGGGTTTATTACATTCTAAAAGGAGACAACAATCCTGAAAATGACCCAGGAAAAGTACGATTCAACCAAGTACGAAGAGTTTTAGTAGCAATAATTTATTGAATAGTAAACTATTTATATACCCCATAAACCCAATAATTTATGCTAAGATTAATCAAACAAATTCTAAAAAAGCCAAACAAACCAGAAACAATAACTATTAAAGAAGATGAATTTGAAGACTGGCTTTCAAAAGAGATTGAAAAGAAAAAAAAAGATTTTGAAAAAAAAGCAAAAGAGACCAATGAAGATATAAAAAGGATAAATAATAATATGCTTGAGCTTCTCAATGATTTAGAAGCTAAGGGCCTTCATAACGAAAACATACCCACAAAAGAAAAAAATTATATGGAAGGCAACAGGGTGACTTTTGCAAAAAACATAAGAAATTTCTTAAAACAAATCCCTACTTTTTCAGACTACAAAAGCTTTACTGAAAATTTAGAAAGAACCAATACTGAGTTGCTTAATCTTAATAAATCAAACCAAAGGCCTTATGGTATTCTTCAGCATTTTTTTGCCAATGAGACGAAAGTGATAAGCGGGAAACTTAAAGAAATATCTGAAAAATTATCAAATTTAGAAAATTACTATAAAGAGACTGGTCTTGAAAGCTTGACAAAAGCAAAAGAAAATATTTTAGAGCAAAAAAAGCAAAAAGAAACCAAGGAAAATATAGCTAAAGACCTTAAAGAAAAGAATAAAAGAATTGAAGAGTTAGAAAAAGAATATAAAAGAATTGAAAAAAAGATTCAAGTTATTGAAAAAAAAGATGAATATCTTAAGGTTCTTAAAATTGGCAAAGAAAAAGATGTAAAAGTAAAAGAGTTAAAAGAAGAGAAAAACAAGCTTGGAAACCTATTCAGTAATCTTAGCCAGCCGCTTAAAAAGAACCAAAGAATTTGTTTGGAAGAAAAATTAAATAAGGATTTGCTTGCATCACCTGCAGAAACAATACTTGAAAACGAAACAAAAACAATTATCGAATTTCTTGGAAAACTTAAAGAAAATGTTGAAAAAGAAAAAATTGAATTAAAAACAAAGAAAAAAGAAAAGTCCCTACAGACAATACAAAGCATAGATGAAAAAACAATAGAAGACTTCAAAAAAAGCATTTCAGAACTAAAAAATAAAAGAAAAAGACTTGAAACTGAGCTTAGGCATAGTCACATAATGACTGAACACTCTGATTTTGTCTATAAAAAAGAACATCTAAAAGAAAAAATAAAAAATAAAAAAGAACAAGTTAAATCAATACAAAACAAACTAGACAATCCAAATCAAGAATTAAGCATAAAAGAAATTCTCGAAAGGTTAAATAATGATTTAAGTAACAAAGATATTATCCTTGAAGAATAATCAAAAAATAAGATTCTGATAAAACGAGGATTACCAAGTAGCGCAAAATACTCATTTATATTAATACCAAGATTTTACAAAGTAAATAGATATTCTCATAAATAAATCAATAGTTATTGAAAAGCTCG
>JBNJGV010000078.1:0-3805 GCA_051819785.1 Nanobdellota archaeon
AAATGGATGATAGATATCTTGAAAAACCCTGATGACACCGAACTTAAAGCTAATATAAAAAGAGAAATCCAGGATTTAGCAGAAGAGATTGACGGATAAATTTTCTGAAGTTTTATTAATATTATTATACTTTTTTTTAAAATTCCTTACTAAAAAAATCTTTTAAGTTTTCAATAACTAATACATAAAATAGTAAAGAAATTCTTGAATAAACTAAAAAATAAGATTTATTATATAAATTAAATCATTGGAAATATTTCAACATTTTTCAGGCTAAATATTAAAATGATAAAATACATATTTTAATAATATGGCATACAAAAAAATGTATAAAGAATCCCAAATGGATAAATCAAGAGGAGCATATAAGGAAAATTATGTTAAGGAGAGTTATCAAAAAGATACTTTCTTGACTAAAGATTATGAAGATGCATTCAAGAGCCAACTTGAATCCTTGCTTCCCCATGCGCCATATTAATTACCGGTCGAATAAGGTAATATGGTAAAATGAAAACAAACAAATTTTCACCTAGCCCATTGCATGTAATCTGGCACATTACGAATAAATGTAATATGGCTTGTTCTTATTGCTTTTCAGGCTCAACTTTTAAAAATCGAAAATTTAAAATTGATGGCGACCAAATAGTTCATCGAATAAATACATCTCCAAAAGTTAAAAGAATTACAATTATAGGTGGAGAGCCTTTTCTAATTTCTAACCTTAAAAAAATAATAAAGTCCTTAAATAAAAATATCCTAATACAAATAGATTCAAATTTTACGATTGAAGCTGACTCATTGGTCAATTATGAAAATGTAACTTTTTCTACTACATTAGATGGCCATAACAAAGAGCTTCATGAAAAAACTCGTGGAAATTTTGAAAAGATTATAGACAATATTAAATTTTGTATTTTGAAGAAAAAAGAGGTTAAAGTAAATATAGTTGTTAATCGCTTTAATTATAATTATTTATACAAAATCGCATCATTTGTGCGTAACCTGGGAGTTACCAGATTCTCTTTTAATAAATGCAAGGAATTTCATACACAAACTAAACTCTCTCCAACTGCTGATGATGAAAAAATAGTTGAAGACATCCAAAAAATAATCAAAGACTTTAAAGATTGCAAAATTGATATGAATGGTTTTTATACTCACAACTATTTTAAGAATCATGCACAATTGCCTTCTTGTTTTTGCGGGGTTTATAAAATAACAATAGGCCCAAAGGGTAACTTATACCCTTGCGAGTTGATTCCTTTTTTTAAGACCAGATACCTTAGCTTACCTCCTAATGTTAAGGAATATTCTTTAGATGAAGCCATGCAGACAGATTTATTCTCCGAATTTCGCAATGCAACTACAAAGCATTTACCTCTGGGCTGCACAAATTGTGAATATAATATGAAATGCTCTCATGGTTGTAGATTCATTGCATACTTGAATAGTGGGAGTTTACATGGCAAGAACTTATCCTGTAGCTTAGTAAGTACAGATATATATGATGTTTTTGGAATCTGCCTTTTTTTGCCACATTCGTCATACACAAAAAAAAGAATATCCTCTTTTAAGCCATTCTTTAAAAAGCATGAATATATTTTCATGGACAAAAGAATACTGGATATCGGCTGTGCAGGGGGGCAGTTCACCTTCTATGTTGAAAGCATAACAAAAAGTGCAATAGGCATTGATACAAAAAAAGATTTTATTGATTATGCCAATATAATAAAAAAAGAAAAATGCTCAAAAGCGAATTTTTTTAGCACAGACTTTGAAAGAATTGATTTTAAAGGAATCGACACAGTAATGCTGATTGGAAATGCCCTTCCCCATTTTCAGGTAAAAAAATTTATCAGTTTAATTAAAAAACTTAAGCATGTTAATTATTTTTTAATAGAATTCAAAGACTCAACAATAAACGAGAATTTTGAGGGAAAGTATAAGCTGGGCAATCAACTTATTAAAGAAAGAACATATAGAAAGAATCATTATCTTATAAGAGAACTGCAGAATAAATCGAATAATCTTTCTGCTAAAATAAGACAATATGCATGGAGTGCTGAAAAAGTGAAAAAGTTTCTCCCTTTTCAACTTATTGAGGAAAAGAAAGAAAACAATAATGTAATTTTGCTTTATAGAATTTCTGATTAGATTGAATAAACTAAAAAATAAAAAAATTAAGAAGTCTTTGCAGCTGCAAAATATACCATATACAATGCAGAGACACCTACCAAGGCATAAACTATCCTTGAAATTACATTATAGCCACCAAATACTGCATCTACCAGGTCGACTTTATTAAATAGCCCATAAAGACCCCAGTTCAGCCCTCCTATTATCAAAAGGACAAGAGCTGTCCAATCAACCACGCTTAGTTTTTTCATATCAAACCACCTCTCTCTGACATGTTTTTCATGTAATATACTTTAGAATATATAAATTTATCCCCTTTTTAGCTTAATTTAGATATATCCTGGAATTTTTCCCTAAATAAAATATCTTGTAGAATAATTAACATGTTTATTTTTGATAAAGGGAAGAATTTCCATTAAACCAAAATGCTTTAGGTCAGAAATTTTTGGTCTTACACTATGCGTTATCAGGTCTACAAAACTATCAACTTCCCTGTCTGTTAATAATGAAACTGCTAAAACAGGGTCGACATTATAAAATTCCTTCGATGTTGCAAAAAAATTATAAACACTCCTTAAATATTTTTCCTGTATGCTCAAATCGACATTCTTATAAAAATTTGTCTTAAGAAATCTACGCAAAGACATAAAGTTCGAGAATACATCTCCCTTCGAAAAGCTTACAAAACTATTATTTTTGCTTTCATTTATTAGAGCCTTTACAACTGTAGCTGTTCTTTGCCGTTGATTTTTCCCAAGCTTATAAGCGCATTCAGGTATATCCTTTTTAGAAAGATAACCATACCTTAATCCATCATTAAGGTCTGATAAAGTGTAAGCTATTTTATCTGCCCACATAACTGCTGAGTATTCCTGAGGCCTTATTTTTTGCTTGTTGCGATTTTCATATTTTAAAGAATGATAAAGTATACCCTCCAGTACTTCTGGTGTAAGGTTAAGGCCTTTGCCTTTTCTTTCAACTTCATTTGCAATAACCACACTATTGATATTATGTTTGAATCCTCTTTTTGAAATTTTAGAAAGTACTTTTTCACCAAGATGGCCGTAAGGCGTATGGCCTATGTCGTGCCCAGCTGCGATTGCCATGCAAAGATCCATATTAAGCCCCAGGCTTTCAGCAATAATCATTGAAATACCTATAACTTCCTCAGTATGAACTAACCTTGTCCTCACGTGCGGGTTGTTGGGCATTGAAAGTACTTGTGTTTTAAAAGCCAGCCTGCGGTATGCCCCTGACTGTGTTATTTTTATATAATCATTTAAGAAAGGGTCTTTAGCCAGAGTGTCTTCCGTTTCCTTTTTTTTCCTGCCCCTTGTTTTTAAGGTGGGTTCCATTATAAACCCTACAATACTATTCCTTTAATAATTTTTTTGAAAGTGACAAATAAACCACAGAATTTCAAGGTATGATCTCGCCTAAAGTTTTAAAGAACTAATGAATAAAATTTAATGGAAAAGCCTCCGGCGGGAGTTGAACCTGCGCTACATTGTCCGCTGTAGCTTCGGAGGTGAGTTTCAGTCGCTTCGCTTCTTCAAGCTCACACACTTAGAAAAAAAAGCCTCCGGCGGGAGTTGCACCCGCGACCTCGAGATTACAAGTCTCGCGCAATGGCTACTATGCTACGGAGGCATGTTATTTACCTAAGTTT
>JBNJGV010000079.1:0-3691 GCA_051819785.1 Nanobdellota archaeon
AGCTCTGGATAATGTGCTTGCCGGTGAAAAAATAGAGACTGAAAAAGAAAAGAAGTTAGCTCCGTTTTTTAAGAAAAAAAGAAAGCTTGAACTCCAGGTTAAGCAACAACAAGAGCAGATTGAAAATATGCAAAAAGAAGCTGAATTGAACCAGCAAAAGGGTGAACTTATTTATAATAATTACCAGCAATTGGAACCTTTGATAAGCGAGCTTAGTGCGATAATTAAAAAATATCCTCAGAAAGAAATCAAGGAAAAACTAAAAGATCATGAGCTTATTAAAGAGATTAATTTTAAGGATAAATCTGTTAATGTTGAATTGAAAAATTGAAATATACGTTTTCTTTTTTGTTATTTGTTTTGTTTCGCTTACTAAGTGATTTTAGGTCCTTTTTGACTTCTTTTGAAAGTATTGTTGAACCCTCGTGGTTTAAATGATCGGGGTCTCCAAATCTTTTTGAGTCATTAAAAAATCTATCATGGTAATCAAGGACCGAATAAGTGATATTTTGCTTGTTTATTATCTTATATAGTTTATTGTAAAACTCTTTCCTGGAGATATTGTGTTTTTTTAATTCATTTTCATATTCAATGCTCACCGGGTATTTTATAAAGATAACATTTATTTTGTTTTCTTTAGCTATCTTTAGAATTTTTAAAAAGTAGCTAAGGCTTCTGTTGTGGAAAAGTTGTTTTTGGCTTGAATAGTGACCTTCCACTTTATTTTCTGTAATTTTTTCAATATTTTTTTTTGGAAAGTTTTTAGTTACATTCACCCATCCTTTTTCTATCCGGGTTTTTTCATGTAAAGGTATGAAATAAGATAAAAAATCTTTTCCCTTACCCAAAATTTGAAATTTCTCTTCTGATATTGTTTTAATCAGGCTTTTATTTTTTAATTCTGAAATTTTTTTTAAGTCTAAATAATCACTGTAATAGTTTAACTCCCTGAACAATCTTTTCTTATTTCTCATGCTTTCCGAGAATGTATGTAAGTCAAGCTGTAATATGAAATGTTTTATTTTAATTTCATCTTCAAATAATAGATGTTTTATCTTGTAATATGTTTCAGTGTAGCTTTCAGCAGCTGTTGCAAAATTAAATGATCTATTGATATAATTGGGATTTATACTGTTTCTTGTATGAGAATCTCCGAAAAAAGCGTAATCTAATGTATTATTTTCAAGATTTTTTTTGAATTCAGACCACTGGTTTTCTTTTCTGAAAATTTTTTTTCCTTGCTCAATTTTGTTCACATAAAAAAAATTCAATATAATCAGTATCAATACTAATGACATGAGGAAAAAAATACTTCTTTTCAAAAATTTTCTTTTATGTTTTTTCATTTTATCACTAAAATTGGAAGTAGATGAATTCAGTTTTATTGAAAACCCCAAATAATATTATTGATATTATTATGATTAAATAAACTGTCCATCTAAATAAGAGCGGCTTATCGTCCATGAATTCCCTTATCTTTTTATGTTCCTGGATAATGTGGACAAATTCCATAAATGCTATTGCACAAAATGCAATTATCAGATCATACCAATCAGCTCCTATATTTGCTCCTCTGAAATTAAGTGTTATGCCTGAAAATAGATGGGTGAGTATATAGAATGCTTCTTGCACATTATTTGCCCTGAAAAATATCCAGCCTATATTAACTAATATGAAAGTTATGCTTATTTGTATGAATCTTATTACTTTAGGGTATCTCACTAGTTTTGTGATTTCTAAAATCTTGTCTTTTATTGGTTTTGTTTTCTTCTCAATTATTTGATAAATTCCATGCAATGCTCCCCAAACCACAAATGTCCAGTTTGCTCCGTGCCATAGGCCGCTTACTAAAAAAACAATAAATAGATTAGCATACCAGCGTGGAATTGAAACCCTGTTGCCTCCTAGTGGGATGTATAAATAATCTTTGAACCATGAGGACAGTGATATGTGCCACCTCTGCCAGAATTCGCCGATTGAGCTTGAAAAATAAGGTCTTTTGAAATTGTCCATCAACCTGAACCCCAATACTTGTGAAGCGCCGATTGCAATGTCTGAGTATCCTGAAAAATCACAATATATCTGGAATGCAAAAAAGAATGTAGCTAAGAGAAGTGGTATCCCTGAGTATTCTGTTGGTGTGTTGTATACTGTGTCAACAACCATTGATAACCTGTCTGCAATAACGACCTTTTTGAAAAACCCCCATAACATAAGTTTAAGCCCATCGGTTACACGCTTATATTCAAAATGATGCTTTTCGAAAAACTGGGGCAGCAGATTTTTTGCTCTCTCAATCGGGCCTGCTACCAATTGGGGAAAAAATGAGACATAGACTGCAAATATTCCCAGGTGTTTTTGTGGCTTTATCTTCCCTCTGTAAATGTCAATGGTATAACTTAATGTCTGGAATGTATAAAAGCTTATTCCAACTGGTAATCAGACTTTAAGTGTTATCGGGTCAAGTTGGATTGTAAAGTTTTGGAGAAGATTCCTGAAGGATTCACTGAAAAAATTGAAATATTTGAAAGTAAATAGTAATCCAAGGTTCGTAAAAAGACTTAGTAAGAGAAAGAATTTCTTTTTGGTTTTAGTCTTTTGATTGTATATTTGGATTCCTGATATATAATCCACCAAAGTTGAGATTATTATGAGTATTATATATTCGGCTTTCCAGCTCATATAGAAGTAATAGCTGGCTATCAAAAGGAGAATCCATCTATATTTGTGCGGGCTACTGAAATATATGGCAACCACTATTGGGAAAAATATCAGGAAGGCTATTGAATTGAATAACATTATTAAAATCCGGGCTATTAGTTTTTTTTATAAGCCTTGTTTTTTATAGTAAAATTTAAATATTCTTATCCACATACTTAACTTATGAGCGTGAACAACCAGAAAATGTATTCTTATTTTTGGTTTAGTTAGTTTGCTCAATGTTCTACTTCTCGGTGGCCTGAATCGGTCTGAAATTCAAGGTTGCCAGTTTTAAAAGTCTATTCTTGCCATCGGGAAAAAGGTGAGAAAAATGGCAAAAAAGAAAGGAAATAAAACCCCTAAGAAAAGACTGGAAGGCGTTGACAATGTGGTAGAAGAACTTATGCAAAGCCCATATGTTCAAAAGGTTACAACAGGGAATTACCAGAAAGTGAACGGGCATATCCCTCGGGGCTACCTTATGGAAAATAAAAGCGCAAAAAATTATTCAGGACTACAATTCTTGTATGTTTCAGACAGGAAACTGGGACAGGTAATAAATGTATATCCTAAAAGAGGTTATCAAGACCATCTTATGGATGAGGTTGTTTCAATGCCTTACTACAAAAGATAATTTTTTATTTTCTATTTTTTGTTCCTGTGTAAGATTGGCATGTTTAAGTATATTCATGTTTCTGGTCGAAAATTCTTTTTGTTGAGAATTATTATTGAAAATCTCGCAGAGATTTGAAAGGGGTCTAATAACAAAAATCTTTTGGATTTTTGGAACATCCAGAGCTATGCTCTGGATTGTACCCTACCTTTAGGTTTGGGATGGGCTTGCAATCAATAAACCCAAAATTTTTGTTATCTTTTACAATTATTAAATATCAAGAAAAGGTGTGAACAGCGAACCAAGTTTCCCGCACTAAGTGCAGTACACCTTGAAACGTCAGCCCGCTTAACTTCCGTGTTCGAAAAGGGTACGGGT
>JBNJGV010000080.1:0-3644 GCA_051819785.1 Nanobdellota archaeon
GAGATCTGACTAGCACGCAGTCCCGGATTATTACTGATAAAATCCAACACATTTACTCCGCCATTTACTCCGCCATTTACTCCGCCATTTACTCCGCCAGAATTACTGAATATCTCCACCCAAAACGTATCACTGAAATCAAATTCAATCTTATTACGGTTTTTCCTGCAAGCATCATGGATTCTCTTTATACCTGTCCCAACTTTCTCCATATACTCAGTTCTTGACAACAAATCAGCTAAAAGCCGATTCCGCAACTCACTCCTTTTCCCAAATAATTTCTTATCAAAAAGCAACTCTCCTTTATTGTTCACAATAATGGAGCTCTTAAGCTTCTCAATTGCAATATTCGAGCCATTAAAATAATCAAAGTGGATGATGGCATTCACAATAATCTCCCGGTAGGCATCTTCAGGATACTCAGGAAATTCATCCCTTGCAAGCGTCTTTATCTCATATCTTACAGGAACTCTTTCTTTGATATAAGATACAGCATATTCAATGTTTCCGAGAATTCCCTTATCTACCTCTTTCTTATCAAGAATTTCAACCCTGTCATCATCCCTGAAATGCACACACCTGACTTTTGATGTGATTATATACTTGAAAGGATTCTTTGCAAAATACAATACACCAGCATTGGTAAAACCCTCGTCAGTCAAGACTCGCAGATTACCAAGCATCTCATTCCTGGAAAGATTATAACTTAAGCCGGCCAACTTCAGATAGTATTCAAACTTTTCCTCATCAAAATCCTCCCATTTAAAATCAGTGCAGATCTGCTCATCAAAACGTATTTTACCGCTTTTGACTGATATATTAATTATTTCATCCCGTCTCATCTTTTGAGAATTAGGCCCCATTCGCATATAAAAACCCTCTTTGCAAGCATAAGGCTTATTTGATCCTTCTTTGACATCAATGATCAAAATGTTATCCGAGGTTTCTAATTCTATGCTAATTGAAGGGTCGCAACCCTTCGCAAGGTCAGTAATTTTTGATTTCAGACTATTGTTAATAGTAACTCCCTTTACACTACCTTTATCATTAACACCTAAGAAAATCTTTCCGCCAGAAGCATTAGCGAATGCAACAATTTCTCTTGCAAGGCTTTTTGGGTCAAAGGATTCCTTGAACTCAACAAATTGTCCCTCTCCTTTTTCTAGAATAAAGTTTAGGTCCTTCTTGAGCATAGGTAAATAGTATTAGTTGTTATTAAAAAACCTATCGCAATTTTTATCGTGAATTTAAATTTAAATAGGCTTCCAAAATAACAGATTAAAAGAATCACAATTATCTGATTTTCTGTATCATCAGAGGTGGAAACCTTTTAAAAAGCTAACCAACCCATTAAAAAGTAAGCTACAGCGGTAACATTTTCAAAAATTCATTTAGATTTTATCTGAGTCATCATTTGAGGTATAGTTTCAAGCGCATCTTTGGCAGTCTCAACACTTACAGAATCGCCATAATAATTTATCCCGTTTCTTATTTTCCTGAACCGATCAAATTTTTTTGCAATACTGGATAATCCGAGCACTTCGCCCAAAAAATGTTTGATGGCTGCATGATTCTGAAAACTATAACCTCTTTCATAGCCCTTTGCCTGAGCATATTGCCGTAAACATTCATAAAGATCCCTGGTGATTGTCTTTGCGCTTTTTTCACTTACAGAAAGCTCTGAGATGGTATCAAAAGAATCCTGAGCAGTTCTAAACAAATTTTTGGCCCTTGCCTTATTAGGGGGTACAATTAGTATCATTCCTTCTTCAATGGCTTGCTGCAGATTCATATAAAGACCTCTAACTCGCCATTCAACACAATCCCATTACAAATACTGTTCAATAACTCAGGATTATCCACCTTCATTTTTTCAATATCTTTTTTGGTATAGAGGAATAATTGTATTTTATGTCCTAAACATTTTTCATATTCTGAAAGATTCATCTGTTTTTTATGTGTTGAGATTACTGCAACGTCAATATCACTCTGTTTAGTATTGGTTGCTGTGGCATACGAACCGAAAAGAATGATAGTAGGCAAGTCATAAAATGTTTTTATTCCTTCTATAAACCCAGAACTAAATAACTTATCCATATTATAAAACCAGCGAAGCCTGACAAATTCAGTTGTGACCTTGGCTTTGAACCCCATGTAAGGGCCATTTCTTTCTCTTTTTATGAAGGCAAACTCTCCCAATCTTTTGCTAACGGTAATATGGTTTATTCCTGTTTCTCTGGCAATTTCTCTGGCAGAATAAACCTTGTAAGGGTCCTGGAAAAAGGGCGACAAGGCGGTTATTTCTGTTAACATCTGGTTAAAAAATAACCAGAAGTTTATAAAACTTTCCACTTCCGTTCTCTAATATAAAACACAACAACCAGGAAATGTTACTTAGATAAAATCATAACCTAACACAAAAAATCCCAATATTCAGGCTCTCCCCTCCTTTAGTTTTGTATTCCTTTGAATGTCAAATCTCGACTCTTTATTTGGAATTGGGTTCTCTTTCATAAATGCAATTATTTTCTCCCTAGTTTTCTCCCTAGGTCCTGGGACTTTTTCCAAATAATCTCTTATCAAAATTCTCCTTTATTGTTCACAATAATTGATGAATTGAAATAGAAGCTTCATGCCCTAAATGAGCATCAAAACCACCTCCTTTCTAGGGGAAACATCATTCTAACTCGACGCAATTTATGCAGATATATTCTCCTCCTGAATACATAACCGTCTCTTCTGCTAATTTAATGACTCTTTTGCATTTTGAGCATTTAGTTGGCTCAAAAGAAGGTGGATTTGGCAGTTTCTCGAAATTATACTCATTGGTCCCATACCAGACATACATCTCTGTCTCACTAATGAGATCCCTGCACTCTTTGCAATCTTTCCAGTCACCCTCATGGTTTTCATGATGATGCATCGCGCATAAAGTATACCTGTCATGATTCCTGTAACAACTGGTATTTTCATAAGAAAAAAGCACATATTCTGCCTCATCATCACAGATCCATTGATTGCAACAACTTTGTAAGTTTTCCTTCCTTACCGCATAATCCGCAAACAGGTTTTTCGTTTTCCATTCTCATATTCTCCAATTTTCCCGCCTGATTCAACCCCTGCCTCGCATATTCCTTTCATTTTTCCTGGTATATACCTTTCTAATCTCGTTAGTTCATGGAGAGTAAATTGCAGACTCCCCTTGAACTCTAATTGCATCTTCGCAAGTAATCAAAGTTCATATCAGGACCTCCCAGTATCCTTTATATATCCCCACACGCCTGATACAGCGCTTCGTAATATACTCCTTGATAGTATCTTCTCCAACACCTAATTTCAACTGAAGCTCCTTCCTGGAAATTCTGTTGTCTTTCTTGATTAAATGAAGTCCTGTTCTGATTTCGTTAGTTTGGAGGGTAGACGTCTAAAACATTGAAAACTCTGTTCCAAGAATCTTAATGTAAGAGAATATTGGTAAGATCAAGGTGTTGATAGAATTTCTTTTGAAATAGAATCCAAAAATGCCGTTAGGTCCTGCCAAGCTCTAATCACACATTGTGATAAAAGGTGATAGAAGCAAGATTCAAGATAAATGAGTATACCAAACGGGTGCTTGACGTCATCAAAGGCAGATATGGACTCTC
>JBNJGV010000081.1:0-3642 GCA_051819785.1 Nanobdellota archaeon
ATTGCGCAATTATATCAACTACAAATTCCGGGGAATAATACTGTTTTTTCTTGTATGTTATTTCTATGCATTCCCAATTAAAAATTGGGAACGAGCCAACAAAAGCATCAAAAATTGCATGGAGTGAAACAGAGAGCATTTCCTGCACGCACTGATTAGTCTAAAATTATTAAAGGGGCTTATAATCTGGTAGTCTTACACTATACTTAGCAGCCAAAGATTTCAAATTTTTGTCAAGTAAATAAAAATCTTCGGCATTTTGCACTTGATAAAAATTTGCCATTTTTAAATGGTACTCTTGTTCTCCAATGTGAGGCCGAAGGATGTCAAGGGATCGGACTACATAGGTCACTGTTTGATTTACCTCTTCATGCCTTTTTATAGCAAATAAAACTGTAAAGCTTAGTGCTATGCAAATTATAGTCATAAGCAAAAAAGGTTTAAATCTTTTTTCATAGCCCTCTTCATTTTTTGGTTTTATTTGGAGAACTTGCATCTGGTATATTTTTACTGCTACTATGAGAGTTAATAAAAATAAAAGTATTATCATAACAAACGCTTTGAAGGAATAGATTTCGTGAAAACCCAAAGCCGCGCCTTTATAAATACTGTCTTTGTAGTTTAGAGAAATTGTGCTAATTATCGAAACAATAGTACGAAAAAACCAATCAAGGCTAGGGGAAAGGAGACGTTCCCATATACCGCTACCAATTGCACCAAGAATTATGGTACCAATGATTCCCAAAATAAATGTAAATATTGTTTTAATGCTCATATGTTTTGTAAGCCCAAGAATGATTATAGGTGGCAAATTTTCATATATCGCAATTATAACATGGAAATTCCCCACTATATTAAATTTTAAAGAGTATAAAAGAAAGCACCTATTATTCACATATCATTTTTTCAGTATTGCCTCTATTTGATAATAATCAAATTTTAATAAAATTATTTAACAGAAATAAATTTAATTACAAAGAAAAAATATATTAACAAAATGACTCAAGATAAAACTTTTATAATATTAGGTACATTAAATTCTATTAAAGAGAGAAAGAGAATACAGGGTGCATTATGCACCTTTTTTGCTTTACTTAAATGAGGCAAGTTTACTTATACATTTTTTATACTTTTCCATATACCATACCATCCCTGTAGTAAATATTGTATTGACGACACCTAACAAATGTACGCCTGGAAACTTCAACACGTTCAAGATCAGACCAGGTTGTAAATCCCATATGTATAATCTCCGTTTTTTATTCTACGGATATTATACACCCGTTTTTTGGGGGGTTTTGATAGATTAGCGCAGATTCTCGTATTTTTTGATAAATTCGCTTGACGGGGGTTTTGGTTTGGGTGGGACGAACATTGGTAATGTGCTTTTTGGACATAAAAAAAGCCCGGCTAAAAGCCAGGCTAATATTAAATAACTAATTTTCAGCTGTTATCTGTAAAAAGGTAACGTTAGAGGGGGAATATTTAAACGTTGAGTCATATTTTGAACCAACTCTCGAAAATAGGGCCACGTATTAACAGATAAATTAACTTTATAAAAAATATCCCAAAACTCATCAGGGAACTTCTCTTCAAGCGTAAATACCAATTCATAAACAGCTTCTATTTTAACGAGGTACTCTGTTTTATTTGTATAATAAGCAGTTAAATCATACTCATGAAATATGCAGGCTTTATCCGAGTTCTCTCCATCTGATCTAGTAGAATCTCCAATATCTATACTTAAACCTTTTTGAGAGCCTAATTTTTTTTTGTCTGATAACACAGAGCATGAAGATAGAGAAATTGAATCCAACTCTATTTTTTCAAGGTAAGCTCTGTAATCCTTTGGAGATAACTTATTAACAGGTTCATTTTTTGAAACCATACTTTAATATCCTTTTCAGGCAGCCATACCATAACTAGAAAGATTTTTTTTCGTTTCCTCTAAAGACATATACATTCCCTTATATTCGTCCACTTCTTCAGAAGAAGGCAAATCTGCTCTCTGAAAATTTCTTGATGAAAAATTACACTGCGAGCTAATTAAATCTTTATGGAACTCTTTATACTGTTTTTTCACTTCTTCCCTAGCTAAAGCACCGGCTATAAGATTATTTACATAAGAATTAAGACTTACTTTATTCTCTTTTGCTGCTTCAGCAAGCTTCCTGTGAACATATACAGGCAGTCTTAACAAAAATTTGCCACTATACTTATCAGAAGAGTCGCTTTGCGGCTCAGGAATTTTTTTACCTTGAGAAAGATAACGTTCAAAGGTTTCTCTTTTATATTCTTCTAAATTTTCAAGAGCTTTTTCCATAGTATCACCATCACCAATTACACCAAGCTCTCCAAATTGAGGAAGCCTTGCAAAAAAACCTCCGCCTTCAGATTCTGGAATCGAGACAATCTCAATTTTGTAACCTAAACCCATGTAATAATTTAGATCTTTCTTCATTTTACTTCCTCCTTTTCAACAATAATGTTGACAGCTTTTATGAGAAACTTCACATATATACCTTTTACAATATTCTTTTTTACCGGTATAGAAATTTCACCTTCAGGATTACTGACATCTTCTCCTTTAAGCAACTCTGACCATGCAACAATATGTGAAGATTTATGGTGCCTCCAGTTATTTCCAAAGAACTCCTTTATCAACAATTCAACATCATTTCGATTAGCTTCTCTAGGATTCTTTGCACACCATTTATTGTACAATTTAAATGCTTTCTTCATAAAAGCCCATTACCTTGATACCATATTCGGTATTATATAAAAGTTAACCTTTTAAAACACGATTGTCAAAAAAACAAGACTTTTTATTTAAAAAAACATTTATAAATTAATTTTAAAAAAAACAAAACCGTTCCTTTTCTAAAAAATTAAAGAAAAAATTATTCTCTAAAGAACTGCCCTTTCCGCCAATCAAGAATAAGCTCAGTATCAGATTCCCAAACTCCATTGATCTTTTTCATAGGAAAACCTCTTTCTTTTTTCCATTTTAAAAGCGTTGGTGCACTTCTGTTTACAAATCCGCATATTTCATCCATGCCCGAAAGCCATGTATCTTTACTTTTTTTATATCTTTTGTTTCTACCATGCTTTCCTCCGTCTCTGAGGTCTTGTTGTTTCAGCTGTTGCTGCAGTTTCTTCATCTTCAGACGCTTCATCTTTTTCCCAAAAACGCATATTAAGCACGTCATGTGCTATTAAAGCTTATACTTCACAGTCCCAGCCGTGGTTTGCCTTCCCTGAAGGACACTGCCACAGGCCGTGTTCATCCTGATACTGTGCAGTAAGCATTTTCAGCCATTCTTCTGTTGTTTCCATATGGAACCTGAATTCTCCCGGATCTTCAGGCAGTATGTTCATGTGCCTTACAAGCATATTTTTAAAAAGGGGGCACCCTTTAAAGAACTTGTCAATAAAAAAAATACCTCACCCGGACTAATTTTTATTAAGTCAGTAAACGGGTCCGATTTACTCTTGACTCTTCCCCACTCCCTACTTTTTTATAAGAAACTAAAAATATTATTAAATATCAACCTCTTTTTATTCTCTCCTCAAGATCAGAAGGAGAAATAAAAATAAACGCCCGACCTTCTTTTACCTTACTTAAAAGCTGTAATTTATCAG
>JBNJGV010000082.1:0-3635 GCA_051819785.1 Nanobdellota archaeon
TTTTATATTTCCTTCTGAATCAGTTATAGGATCATTATCAGCAGAACAGAGCTGATTATTATGATTAAGCTTATATTTTTTTATATTCCCATTCCACCTGCCTTTGGACTTAGGATTAAACATAGACAAATAAACCCTGTCATCTGTATAAGCCTTATTTGAATCACTTATCGGTGTTGCTGCAGATTCAAATGTTGTATCTTTCTGCTCAATATCCTTGAAAAAATCTTTAAAAGCATTGCCGAGATCTTCAGGACTTCTGGCACTCACAAAGATCCCGCCGTCATCATCTTCTGAGTTGTTACCTTTGCCCTGCCCCCTGTCTGCAGTATCCTGCAAAAGATTTACCTCTTTCTCATTATCTCCAAAGAAAAAACCTATTGTATAGGTTAAAACATTTTGCACATCGCCTCTGTCACTTCTTAAATCATTTTCATAAAGATACGCTGAAATATCATGGATACGAGGGTGGTTTTTTTTATAATAATACGGATAATCATTGTCAGGGTTAGAAGATTCATAATCATCCGAAGTATCTGCACCACTGAATGCAGATTTAAGTTTATCACTGTTATCATGCTGGGGCTTACCGTCTGTCATTAAGATAACATAATTATTTCTGCATCTGAGATCAAAGGGGTCTCCATAATCATCTGAATAATTTATACCATCATTAAACAAAGAAGATTTCTGCATAAAATACCGGCCAGCTTCGCCAAGGGTCTCTGCCAGAGGTGTACTTCCGTCAGCTTCCAGAGCTTCTAAAGTTAATTTTAAATCTGATTTATATTCATCCATATCTTCATAATTATCTTTTGAAGTACAGTCAAAAACAACCGCTCCGCCTTCTTTGTAATTAAATCTCATCAGACCTATTCTTGTTTTATCACCATAATCATCTACCACTTTTTTTATAGCTTGTTTTGCTACATAAATTCTTGAGCATTTACCTTCACATTCGCTGTTTTCATATTCCGAGTCATCATCCATACTTCCTGATGTATCAAAAATTATTAATACATTTGGTTCAACACTTGCTGAAGCAGTTTCAAACATATCATTGTCGTCTGCGCAGACAATACTGCTAAAACTTATTAATAATACAAAAATTCCTGATAAAATTTCTTTCATATTTAAACCTCAGTCAGCTTTTGGAAAATATTTCTGTACTCCGGCATTAACGGTCACACTCCCCTTCCAGACTTCATCACTTGCAGTGGTCTCTATACCGAATCTGCGCACCTGAATTTTTTTTACACTTGTGCCAGAACCAGAAGGTGGGGGTGCAATATGTGAAAGAGAATAAAACTCCTTTGAATTATCTTCTTGATTACTTTGTATTTTTGCTATTTTATATTTACAAAAATCTATAACAGAGTTATCTGCAAGCTCTACAGACAGATTATTTATAATAACCGGATCATCTTCAGACGGATCAAAAAAATCAGAAGATTTAATCCATGAAGTTTCTGATTTGCGAAGAAAAGAAAGACCACTGTCAGATTTATAAAAACTGCTTTTATAAGTTCTTAGGTTTCTGACAGTTTTATTTTCTGAAATACTGGTATTAATCAAAAAAACAGATGAAAGAGTTAAAACAACTATTATCATTAACACAGCTATCATTATTCCGCCTTGTTCACTTTTAAAAATACTCATATTCAAAGTCTCAGTTTTTTAAATAAACAGTTTCAACAAGATTTTTTTCTGAAAATTTTTCTTTCACATTTATATTGACTACTTTATAAGTTTCTGAACCTGAATTTATTGTTTCACAATCCCAGTTAACAACACATATACCTTTATCTTCAGAACCTGAATCAGTTAATTCATCTTTTTCAACTGCAGCTGCAATTTTTGAGATCTCCTGCTGGGCATCAAAAACTGCAATATCTGTAAGAGCTGAGTTTCTGCTGGTTTGACCCGATGAAACTATCATAGAAGTAACTGCAAGCAGACCAATACTTAAAATCGCCATGGAAATCATAACTTCAATTATTGTAAAACCATGATTTATTTTATAAAACATATTAACCTCCAAGATTTCTGCATCTGACAATATTTGTTAAAAGATAATATGTATAATTTTTATCGTCAGGAACATATTCTAAAACAGATTTCTCAGAAATATCAGCGCCGATTATGAATTTTTGTGCATTATCCTCATCAACCTGATTACGCGTTCTTGTTAAAAGCCATATCTTTACAGCTCTTATTTTTTCGATTTTTACTTCAGGATCTAATTTTTTTACATGGCTGTCAGAAATAACAATATCAAGATAACCATTACCAGTGCTGTCTACAGACCAGATTATTTCATTGCTTTGAGTATCAAGAAGACCGTCATCATCATTATCAAAAGCATAGGCAAATCTTACTGCTGCAACATTATCTGCTGTATTCTGGGAATTTACAACAAGACTTGCCGAACCTGACTCTGCAATTCCGTCAAAATCACTGCAACCTGAATAACCGCAATCTCCGGATTTACTAAGGCCTATTCTTACTTTATCTTCCTTACTTATATCATTTAATTTTTTCATGAAAAATTCAAAAACTCCATGCTGCGCAGTAATCACTGGCGCGGAAGATGTAAAACTGTTTCCAGGATCAAAACCAGCCAGCCTAACATGATCTTCTATAACATACATTGCACTCCTTGCTTCAGAACGCATCTTGTTTACTTCATCAATTTTTTTAATGACTTTCTGGTTACTGAACATAACCTGGACAACCACACCAAGTATTATTCCTGAAACTGCAAGAGTAATAAGAAGTTCAACCAAAGTAAAACCATGCTGTTTAATCAATTTCTTTTTGTACATTTACTATTTCCAGTTTCCAGAATTATAATTATCAGAGGTTTGAATACACAACGAACCCGCAGTTGTAATTCTGACACGGTTAAATTTTTCAGCCGAATTTTCATCTCCCCAGCACAGGTATACAGCGTCATTCACGCCGGGTTTAAGACCCCTGCAGTCAAAAGTAACAGAACCGGTCTTATTGCCTTTTTTATCAAAAATATTAATTCCTTCATCAGCTTTGCCGGAGGCTATTAATAAGTTATCAGGCTGAGATTTAATCTCATATTGATCATTTTCATAATCAAACTTTACAACTACATCCATTCCCCTTTTAACTGCTTCACTTTTAGCCCTGTTCATCGCTGAGTAAATATATCCCGACGAATTAACAAGTTTTCTTTGAGGAAGAAAAGAAAAATAATTATAAGCTGCAAAACCCGAAATTATTGATATAACAGCAATTACAATCATAACTTCAATTAATGTAAAACCATGTTTATCCATAAACATACCATTTTAAATTAAGTCAACCTGAGACTATATAAAAAGTTAAATTATTAATATTTTGAGTAAAGATTAAATGACAGTACAAAAGTCTGTTAAAAGAGAAATTAGTGAAAACTTAATCAAAACAATTAATTAAAAATGAATTTTAAATTTCATATAAGAAACATACACAATTTAAATTTTAAATCAAATATTTTTTTAAATATTGAAAAATTCTCCGATCAATGATCTAAATATAGACACATCATCTGAAACTGAAGAAAGAATCTCCTCGTACTTGTCAAATTCAAGAACACGGAAATTCTCAAGGCGGGGTTTTAT
>JBNJGV010000083.1:0-3635 GCA_051819785.1 Nanobdellota archaeon
CTATTTTGCCAAACTTAATTTTTCTTTCTAGGTTTTCAATAAACTCATAATCACCGTTAATTTTTTTCCCGATATAATTTGGTG
This sequence comes from Nanobdellota archaeon, assembly GCA_051819785.1. Taxonomy (GTDB): domain Archaea; phylum Nanobdellota; class Nanobdellia; order Woesearchaeales; family DSVV01; genus CAZBGG01. The sequence goes on from JBNJGV010000083.1 coordinate 85, forward strand.
AAAAATCTAATAAATCCGCATTATATCCATCAGAATATCTTAAGTGATTAACTATCCTTGATTGGGCATGTTTACCTATTCCTAAACATGACGAAGGATAATCCTTAATAAATTCATACTTATTTTGCTGCTTATTCGTCTTTTTATTCTCATCCTTTGAAAAATAAATACCTATTTTATTTGTTATGTTTGTACTATAATCGCAATAACCATATTTATGGGCAATACGCTCAAGCTCAGACAGATTTATTTTATCTACTAATTTATCAAATTCTTTGAAGAAAAAACTACTATCATTTTTATAAAACGTCTTTATATATCTTTCTGTAGGATTAAGTGGATATACGAATATATCTGAGGGTCCAATTTGTGCAATATCCTTTAGTGATTGAATAAAGTACTCAGGAGTATCACCAAAAAGACCCATTATCAAATCTACATTTATTGCTTCAAATTTTTTATTTTTTGCATATTCAATCAATTGTTTTATTTTTTGCTTTTTAACAAACAATCTGCCATTTTTTTTAACAACATATTCGTTTGTACTTTGAACACCCATACTCAACCGATTGATGATAGAATTGCTTATAATATCAATTTTTTTTTTTGTTAAAGATTCAGGATTTGCTTCAAATGTTTTTTCTCCATCATTTTTTATAGAAAAACTTGTTTGGAGCTTTTTTAATAATAATTTTATTGCTTCTTCTGAAAGTAAGCTGGGTGTCCCACCACCTATATACAATGAATTTATTGTTTTATCTTTAAATATTTCCTTGAAGGAATCAATTCTTTTCAAAAGATAATCCAGATAATTTGTTTCATCAAAGCGGTCTGGAGCAGCTGTAGAATCCTCCCTGCAATAAAAGCATTTTTTTTTACAAAAAGGGACATGTATATAAAGATTAACCTCATGGCCGCCATTTTTCAAAAATTTTTGCCATGACGTTATTATTTCCTTTTCAGCAAAATTGGATTCTTCCCCAAAATAATATTTAATTTTCGAAATGTCAAAGTTACTACTATTATAATCAAGGCGACTTAATATTTTAGTAACAAGTTTATATTTTTTGTTCATATTCACGAATCAATCCATTTTTTAGCCTTTGCTTTATTACCAAAGAACCTATCTAAATAATGTATTAGGTAAGAGCTATCATCAAAAAGTAATTTTTTGTGGTTTGTTTTATACGATTTATCAATAATTTTTCTGGTAAATTTCATAAACTCTAAATTTCTCTTTATTTTTTGGTCCCATGTATAACCACCAATTTCATCAAAACCGTAAGTACTATATGGAAAATCACTATATTTTTTTGACAAAGAGTTATTACTTAAGTTATATTCATCATTACCCTTAATAGCAACTCCATGTTTTTTCTGGTTCTTAAAATAATTAGAATTTTTGTTAAATACATAATAATTTAAAACAACCTGATCAATTATTCCACTAAAATCTCTTATGAACCTATTCAAAATCAATATATCCTTTTTATTTTCATGAGGAAGCCCAATAATAAAACTTGCATGGTTCCAAATATTATTTTTATCGGTCAATTTAAGGGTATTTATGGCTTGCTTAATTTCAATTTTTTTATTAATCAAATTAAGCATCCTTGGACTGGGAGATTCTAACCCAAAACTAAGCCTGGTGGCACCCGCCCTCCTAAGCATTAATATTTTCTTATCATTAAGATTATTAACTCTTATTGAATCACTCCACTTTATATTTTTATCATTTAGTAGACTACAAAAATTTTTCAGGTAGTTATTTCCAATGTTCAAATTATTATTCATGAAGAGAAAATTATTAGCTTTATATCTTTTTGACATAGCAATTACGTTTCCAGCGGCGGTCGTACTATCTACATAATTAAATTTTGTATCATGACATTCAATGCAAAAATTACAGTTATATTGGCAGCCTTCTATAAAATGATAGAGCAAAAATCCGATTTTTATATTAGGGTCGTAAATTTTTTCAAGTTTTTTTCTAGCGATGCCCAAACTTACACCAATCTCAATTAAATCATATGAATAATCATTTACATTAAAGTCAGAATAATCAGGACAATACAATGTGCGATCCATCTCAATATTTTCTGGAGCATTCTGCCCTTCATATTCAAATATTATCTTAGCAAGTTCTCCCAACCTATTATTGATTACAAATTTGTCAATATAGTCTACTTTAATATCGTTTAAACCCTTTTCTCCTAAAAGTGTCAGATATGGTCCACCAAATATAATCTTGCAACCAATCATTTGCTTAAGATACTTTGAAACTAACAATATATCACTAAAGTTAAAATTAAGTGCAGTATTATCTGTGACAGAAAAGATTATGGTTTTTGGATTTTCTTTCTTTAATGGAAGACATAATATTTTAAGATTTTCCTCAAGAAGTGGGTCTAAATTATCATTATCAAGGAATTTTTTGACAATATGTTTATTTCTTAAAACATTAATATTTATTTTATTTTTTTTTAATAACTTCTTTATTTGCATATTGAACTCAAAGGTTTTCACATTAAAAGACCAGTTGTTGAGCATACCCTTACTAAGAGCTAAAAAATATGAAGGCCAGATTAAAGAATATCTTAAAGTTTTATCAAATATGGGGGCAGTCGCTATTACTATTTTAGACATATATTTTCCTCCCTTTTTAGGCAAGGAAGATGCTCTTTATTTCCAAATATTTCTACATAGCTTTTAAGAAGTCTTGGACATCTCCCACGATAAAAGCATTCTTTGCACCCATAACTGTCAGTAAATGCCCCATCCACACATCCACTCATTATAGCATATCGGTGATATTCTCTTTTAAAAATTCCTTTTGGAAGAAGATGTATCTCGCAAGGAGTTTTATTATGATTTAAAATATCTATAGCTTTTTCAATAAAGGGCGCGATTTCTAAATGACTAATAGCTAAAATATCCTTGTTTTTTTTAGCATTACCAATAATGTCCATACCAACAAAATTAAATTTTGTTATTTTATTCTTAAATTTTGTAGACATTAGTTTAGCCATATTAGGAATATCTTTATAATTTATTTTAGAAATAATAGTTCTTATCTGAATATGAAAACCTAATTTCAACAAATTGACAATTCCTTTGCTTGTCTGTTGAAAACTTCCATTAACTCCTGTAAGTTTATCATGCAGATCACTATTAGAGCCATAAAATGCGATGTGTATATCAAATTTATCCGGCCCGTGTCTTGCAAGCTTTTGAACAAAAGTATCATAATAAAACATCCTACCATTAGTATTTATCTGAATAATTACATTCTTATTGATTCTCCTGATAAGTTCAATAAGCTTAAAAAAATTCTTCGCAATTGTAGGCTCTCCACCAATAAAAGTGACCCTATCTGTATTTTTTTCTACTTTTTTTTTAATAAAATCCTCAATATCTTCTTTTTTAATTATGTTTTTCAAAAAAGACTCATCATTTGGACAACTAAGACACATATTATTGCATTTTTCTGTGAGATTTACAACTACTTCTTTTTGGTTTACAATTTCTGTTGAAAATCCTATTTTAGTCAT
>JBNJGV010000084.1:0-3619 GCA_051819785.1 Nanobdellota archaeon
TATTCTTGAATTCAAGCTCATTTCGCTCAAAATAATCTTTCTTGATATTTAAACCCCTGTAATTTATTTCATTTCTGACTCGTCTCAGCTCATCAATCTTTTGTACCTCAAAATCGAAATCTTGAATTTTCTCTTTACAATAAGCAATAAGACAGAGGTGATTTGTACAATTGTAACCATTTTTATACAGATGAGCAAATATTAATTCTTTAATAATATCATAGTACGCTTCTACTTTGAGAGCAAGAAATCTGTCATTGATTTTCTTATCCCAGAATTCAATACGAAGATTGGCCATTTGAAGCATTTGTTTAGAGCGTTCCTCATCTGCTTCTGTTTCTATAATGATACCACGTTCAATACATTCCTTCCAACTCATTTCATTTGCCATGTTATACCCTTATAAACCCGTAAAGCACCACGCCATTAATAATATTGTTTTTTAGCTCCTGAGAAAGATTGTCTAGATTAGGCTCAAATAAAAGATTAATTTTTCTGTTTAATTTATTCTCATATTTTGTTATATTCAGCTCAGATTCTGTTGCTTCCACAAAAATATCAATATCACTATTTTCTGTGAAAGTCCCTTTAGCTCCGCTACCAAATAAAATTATTGAAGAAGGAAAAGATTTTTTTTGAATATAATCAACTAATCCTGTGTCCATTAATTTTGAAACTAAATAATTTTTCTTGTAAAACTTATATTTTTGGTTTTGTGTATTTGCAAAGTAAGTGGGATTCAAAGCCCCACTTTTCTTTCTGATAAATCCAATCTCTTCAAGAATACCGATATATTTTAATACTGTAGCATGGCTGAGCTTCAAATGGCGAGCAATTCCCCTAATAGTAAAATCCTGTGTTGGGTAATTTATAAAATGTTCCAGTATTCTGTAGGCGTTGTTTTTGAATATATCATCCATTTTCGTAGTGGTTAATTATTTTACCAGGTGGTTAGTAAAATGACCATTGATATAAAAAGATTTCGTTTTATCAAAAATCCTTAGACGCGTATATTCATTTTACTCTTATTTTATCTTTTTCCACCCTTTCATAGAAAGGTTTATCCTTTTTCTGAAGCATAGACCACTCTATTTGCGTAAAGATCCTGAAATTTAAAGATTTTCCAATTTTTTTTGAAAGTTTTTCGATAGTGTTGATGATTTTGTGTCTTCTAATATTACCTATAATAAGTAAATCTATATCGCTGTCTTTTCCTTCTTCTCCTCTTGCACAAGAACCATAAAGAAATATTTCAACATCTTCTTTTAAACTGTTTAATTCCTGTAGTTTAAGTAAATTATTCAGGACTTTCATCTGTTTTACAAAAGGCTTTTCATTTTCAAGGTAATAAAGATGCATAACGCCAAGTTTTTTATACCCAACCATTCCATATTCAACTAATTTTTTCAGGCATTTAATACCTGTTCCTTTTGCAACCCTTACTTTCCTTAGCAATTCAATTTGGGAAATCTCGATATCAGGATTATCCAGGAAAAATTTTATTATTAAAGAGGTATTCTTGCTTGCGAAGAGTTCAGGGAGATCTATTCCTAGGTTCATATTTTTGTACTAATTGGTTCAATTATTTAAACTTTTTGGGAAACAGAATTTATTATCATCCAGAATTAATGGTAGTCCTTTTGCTACACTCTTGACAAACACCTTGATACACAATTCATAATCGCAGGCGACGGACCATTAAAACAAGAAACACAAAACCTAATAAAAAAACTAAATGTAAAAAACTTCTCAATCTTAGGCTTTAGAAGCGACATAGACGAAATTCTCCAGGCAATCGACATCACCTGCTTAACCTCTCTATGGGAAGGCCTGCCGCGAGTATTCCCTCTCATCAATGGCTACTGGAAAGCCGATTGTAGCCAACAACGTAGACGGCGCAAAAGAAGCAATAACCAACATGGCTATATCCTGCCGGTAAACACACCCAAAAGAATGGTAGAGAGAATCAACTACCTCTTAGGCAATCCAAAAGTTAGGCAACAAATGGGTGAAAACGCGCGAGAAATGGTAAAAAAGTTTTCATTGGAGAAGATGCTAAAAGATCTGGATGAGTTATATATCAACCTTTAAATATCCTTTAAGAACATCCCCGTTAATTATATTCATTTTCAATTCCCTGCTTAATTTGTTAAATTCCCCGAAAAATAGATTTATCTTTCTTTTGAGCTTTTTTTCATATCCAGTCAAATCCAGTTCTTTTTCAGACGTTTCAACAAAAATATCGATATCACTTTCTTTTGTATCTTCACCCCTTGAAGCCGAGCCAAACAATACAATCGTTTCCGGGCATATACTATCAATATATTCAAGAAGCCCTGTTTCCTTAATTCTTCTCAGCATATCAATTTTTTTCAGGTATTTGAAATAATCATTGTCCCTGTTGGCGTAATAGACTGGTGAACCTTTATGGTTCTTTTGCAGTACAAGATTTTCATTTTGCAGAATATCCAAGTACATCTTAACTGATTTCGGGGCAATGTTTACAATTCTGCTGATCTCTCTCAACTGTAGCATTTCTGCAACCGGGTCGTCAAAAAAGACCTCTAATACTTTCTCCTTGTTGTTTTTTTGCAACATCTGTTGTAAGATTATCACAACTGTTATAAAAATATTACGGTTCTTAAACCTAATTAGACAACTTATGGTTGATAATCTCCTTAAGCTTTTTAATAATATTGGAGATGTCATCAAGTTTTCTTTCTATAAATTCCCTTTCTACAAAAAAGCCATCATACGCTATTCGGTTCCTGGTCTTCCTTAGCTCGTCTATTAGTATAATCTCGGACCTTGCGAACTCCTTATAGTTTTCAATATATTCAATCATTGTTTTATGAGCTCCCTCTCCATAAGTCTTATATCCATCAAGTAAAAGCACAATACCAATAAGCTCCCTGAGCACATTATAATATTCCTTTGTGATATTAGAACTATATTTGGAAACGTCTATAGTTCCTATCATCTCTATTGTTGTATCCACCATCTTCAGGATGGACCTTGCCTTTTCTTTATCCGGTGTTACTCTTATTAATGCCATAACCTAAATCAATTTATATTGTCCCACTGCCTCAAATTTATTTTTCCCCTTGTTTTTTCTGAAAACTCTCCGCTTTTGTTGATTATCTTTCTTTTAATGCCGTAAATCTATTTAATTATCCTTATTTGTACTAAAAATATTGACAAACCTTCTTTGAAATTTCCGTCTTAACCTGTCGGGGGCCTCAGAGTATTCCCTCTCATCAATGGCTCCGTCCGGAAAACCCAATGCCCGCAAACAACATAGATGGAGCGAAAGAAGCAATAATAAACGGCAAAAACGGCTATATCCTGCCGGTAAACACACCCAAAAGGATGGCAGAGAGAATCAACTACCTCTTAGGCAATCCAAAAGTTAGGCAACAAATGGGTGAAAACGCGCGAGAGATGGTGCAAAAGTTCTCGCTGGAGAAGATGCTAAAAGACCTCGACAACCTCTATAGCCAACTAAAGCGATAACCCACAAAAATTCTTCCAAATTTACCCAATAATCTATTTAAATCACTTAACCTAATGACTAAACCATGCAACTAAAAGAAATTGATAATATTAAAGATAAAATCCA
>JBNJGV010000085.1:0-3581 GCA_051819785.1 Nanobdellota archaeon
TTATATTATAAGAAGCGATTTTCATAATATTTACCCTTCCCTGAGCTGTTCACCAGAAAGTCATCCTTGACTCTGATAAAAAAATTTTCTTTAAAAACAATATGTTTAAAATCTATACATTATTAATCGATAAACTTTACAAAAACTTAAGTATTTTTTAAAAATTTATAAATTTTGTTTTTGGGGTTATCCAAATTTTTTTTAATATTTCCATAAAGGTGGGATACAAATTTTTACAATGATAAGTTCAATTAATCTCAAATTATTTGTCTGCTTTAAAATATGAAAGCTTTGAAATAATTAATATATCTATTATTTGCTTAATTTTTACAAATGATTCATGGTCTTCAATTGAAGATAAAAAAATACTTTTACAATTAAAACCACCAAAACAGGTTTTTATATCGATACTAGAAGTTCCGGGGCAAGAGAGTTCTGAAGATGAACTAAAATTGTTATTTTTTAAAAAATCTCTGAAATTTATAAAAACTTCAGGGTCAAGATTTATATCTTCTTTAAAATTTTGCCATGATGAAGATTTGTGAGGATTTTTACTAAATGGTTTCAGTTTTTTTACAAGAGAGGTCACCCTGCCTGTTTTATATATTTTTATAATAATCTCAGATTCAAGCGGATTTGATTCATGATAAGAAATGTATTCAATTTCATTTTCATATTCTAAATTTATATTTTCATGATTTTCTCCTGCATGGCAGGACATATTTGATAAAATCAAAAAAAATATGATGATTTTAATTTTTTTTATACTTTTCATAAACCACCGGATAAAAAAACTCCCCTGATAAAAGGGGAGTTTTAAATTAAAATTTATGGGAGCATAACTGTATGTGATTCAGGAACAGTTATTTCAAAATCTTCAGGAGAATCATAGGATATTGTCCATGGCTGAGACCATTCAGGACCTGAATTTATACTGCCGTCAGAATCAGAATTTGCCTCTGTTAAACTTCCGTTTCTGCTGCCTTCAATCCAGATTCCGTCTTCTTCTGGATTTTCTGAATCATAAGGTGCCCAGGCAAGATATCTCCAGCTTACATTCCAGGTCACAGGCTGAAAATTTTCAATATCATCATCGTCATCACTAAAGTAATGCACTGCAACAGTATAGTCTCCGTAAAGTCCATCAGGATTTTCAGTACCGCCAGTGCCAAGAGTGGACATTCCCCATTTACCAATATAATGTTCCGGGCCGTATCCATCCACATTATCAAAATCAAGATACGGGTTTGTACTACTGAATCCCTCACGGTTACTGTAATAAACTGTATCTCCGGTGTTTCCGTCAAAGTCTGGTTCTTTTACATATAAATCGACATCACTTTTATCTTGTCCCCAGCTCATTGTTATTGTCATGCTTGCCGGACTTGCTTCGGAATTAATAATAAGCCTTTTAAATGCAGCCCACTGTGAAAAACTGTTTGCTTTGCTTGCAAGAAAAACAAGTTCATTATCTCCTTTTTTAAGAGGAACAACTATTTCAAATGAACCGTCACCGCCTCCGGCTGTATTATTTACTGATTCACTGAATAAATCATCTGTAACAATTACATTTATATTGTTTACAACAGAACCTTCAACCTGTGCATTTCCACCGAGAACAGTTCCTTTAATTACTACGGCATTATCTTTGGAAGAATATAAAGTTTCACCGTTTTCATTTGTATCTTCAGTTAACATAACATCTTCATCTATATTCTTCCCTTCAATTGAAGTAATAGTTATTTCAGGGAAAACACTATCATCTGAAAAACCTTTATCTGCGGAATTTTTTAAAGCCTCAAATACAAAATCGCTTACTGCAAAACTGTATCCAAACTGCTTGAAGTAATTATATTGATATCCGGGATCAGAAGAACTCGGGCCTCCCTCATATATATAAAAACCTTTACCATCTGTGTATTTTATATATCTGTTATTTTTATTAGGATAATTAGGGTCATAAACATAGAGCCTGCATTCTCCTGATTGTTCGATTGAAGCCCTGTATACAGAAATAGCATGCCCTGCATTCAGCTTTAACCCGGCACTTGTACTGACAGCTTCATACATAACCACAATTGCAGGAACACCAGTCACATATATTGACCCTATATAAGCTTTTGCAACATCTGCTGAAGACGGTTTTTGTGAAGAAAGTTCTCTTTTTACATACTGATTCCATATTGTAGATTCTGCAGCATGGGCTCTGCTTGCAAGTTCAATTGCTGTTTCATCATCAACCCAAGTTGTTGTATTTTGGGAATCACGATACTTAGAACGAAATCCGGTTCCATGCTTTTTAAACCAGTAGTTTGCCCATGTACTCATTCCCATACAGTTTCCGCCTCTGGAAGCTTTATAATATGCACCGTAATTTGGTATATACCAGCCTTCACCGGATGGTCTGAAACCTGAATCAACGTTGAGATCCCCTGTTAAAAAAGCTTCCCAGATTTTTGCTGTTCCAACCGCTACAAAAAAACTTTTTAAAGTATCGGCATTATCCTGAGAAGATCGCAAAGAAACAGGTACTCTTTCATCTGTTTTGGAAGTGCCAAATGTTCTTACTTCAAAAGTTATTGTTTTATTTGTCTTGTCTATAGTATCAAATCCCAAAGCATCCAGAGTGCCGTCTGAATTGTATGAATAAAAAAACCAGTCGTTTATATCTGATATATCAGAAAGAGGTAATGTTACTTTTACGGGGAGATTGAATAATTGATATTGATTCCAGTCATCTGATCCGGAAGCTGAAACAATATACATTTTACTCCCAATATCAACATTTACAGGAAATCCGGCCTGCTGCTCAATATCAGCAACTTCAACTGAAAATTCAACTGGTTCATTTACTGCACCTTCAGGAATCTGAATAGAAAAATCGGATATATCCGGACTTGTGATTGTACCTCCGGAACCTGAAACTGTTTTATTATTAAGCGCTATTTCAGATTGTGAAGAAGTTAATATATCTGCTTTTGTAACTTTTCTCTCAGAAGGGGGAACTTCAAGATCTGGAGCAGCTTTACCGCCTGAGCTGTCGCTGCTTCCACATCCTGAAATTAAAATTGTTACGCAAAAAACAAAAAAAAGAACTAAAAATCTTTTAGACCAAGCTTTTCTTTTCATCACATAAAACCTCCAGCTGATGTTTTTAAAAATTCAAATTAAATTTTGATATAAAAAACAAATTCCCCGGATTTAGAAATAAAGCTGCCTGATTTACTTTTAGAATCTGAACTTTAGTCTTTACTGATTTTGTATATCTTTTTTAAAAATTCTGATTTAATCTCATATAAGCTTAAGCTTATTAAAAAACATAATGTAAACTAGTACAACCTGATATACATTATATAAAAACTTAAAAATGCTTACTTTACTAAAAAAATCGAAATGCTGTAATGTCTATTTATAAAGCCGGGGTATTATATTTATAGTATATAAAATAATATATTTTTAAAACAAAAAAATTCCAGCTTTTATAAAAAATTAAATCAGAAAATCGCCCTGTCCGGTAGATTCAAGAACAGCCTGCCACAGCTTGTCTTTGGGATTGACATGTTTTCTTTTTCCGGCACAAA
>JBNJGV010000086.1:0-3511 GCA_051819785.1 Nanobdellota archaeon
GAATTCTTAGGAATAAAACAAATTAGAAATAAAAAATTGAATTTTTTGAAATTAATAATCAAATTGTGGTTTATTGTCTTTCTTCGTCTTCTTCATCAGAAGTTTCTTCTTCAGTCTCTTCTCCAAAATCTTCACTATCGTTTTGCATGTCTTCTTCGCTAATTTCTGGTTCTGAGTCTGATTCTTCTTTTTCTTCCTGACTATCTTCTGAAGCCTGGGCTTCCCCTACTACATCTGCAAACCCAACTTTTTTAAGGACTTTGTTTACTTTTATTCTTACGTTATCTCCTTCATTAACATTAGGGATAAAAAGAACAAAACCATCCTTTTTTGCTATGCCGTCTCCTTTTTCGCCAACGGCTTCAATTGTAACATCTAACTCTTCTCCTACTTCGACAGGTGCATTAGCCCCATCGTTTCCAAACCTATTATTTCCATACATAATTTCTTCACCTAAAGTATAGTATAAGTCCCAAAAAATATCTAATATTTAAAGGTTGTGTAAAAAATAGAAGAAAAAAAGATTACATATCTTTTAGACCTTCTTCTGTTACAAAGAAACTGCATTCTCCGTCAGGCATATTTGGGCTATCTACCAATTTAGCAACTCTGCATCCTTTTTTTCCTTTTCTTAAATATATCCTAAATGTGGATGCGTGGGCTACTATATGTCCTCCTATTGCAGCTGTAGGGTCACCGAAGAATTGATCTGGTTTTGACATTACTTGGTTGGTTACATAGACAGCAATGTTGTATTTATCAGCGAGCCTTAGTAATGTGTGCATATGTCTGTTGAGCTTTTGTTGCCTTTCAGCTAGAGTGCCCCTGCCTATGAACTCAGCTCTAAAATGCGCTGTTAATGAATCTACTATTACAACTTTTACATTTAGATTCTTATCTTTAATCAGTTCTTCTACTTTTTCAGCCAGAAGCATTTGATGATCCGAGTTGTATGCCCTTGCTACTTTAATATGTTTTAGAGCATATTCTGGGTCTACTCCTGCTCCCGTTGCCAATTGTTTAATTCTTTCAGGCCTGAAAGTGTTTTCCGTGTCTATATAGACGGCGACTGGCTCTGTCTCATTTTTCATCAGTTGTATATTTGATGATAACAGGTGGCCTAATTGAGTTTTTCCACCGCCAAATTCAGAGAATATTTCAGTAATTGAACCTGTTTCAAAACCCCCTCCCAAGAGTTCATTTAAGGCATTGCTTCCTGTACTTATTCTTTCGATTGTTTCTCTTTTTTGCATGATTGAATCAGCATCTTCAAAACCCATCTCAAGTGCGCTTCTTGCTGCATTAATCATTTTTCTTGAAGCGCTCTCACTAAGTCCTGCTGCATCAACAATTTCTCCAGGACTTGCAACAGCAATTGAGAGAAGATCACTAAATCCTACAGCAGTGAGTTTATCGGCTGTAGCAGCTCCTACTCCTGGCAAATCCATTATTGTTTTTTCGGTTTTACCTTTTTTATTGTTCTCGTCTACCTGAGGGGTTGTATCCATATTTTCCACCTTATTTTTAGCTAACATTAGTATCACCTTTTCATTTATAATTCTTTGTTCTTAATAACTATTTTTGGCTCAATTTTGTAAAAAAATAGAAAATAAACAAAAGATTTGTTGAGTTTTCCAAAAAAACTACATAATTACATTTTTTTTATGTAATTTTTATGTTGTTTATGTATTTGTTCTACCAAGTCCCTCGCCAGGGTTTGAAATAATATATTCATATGCCTTGTTAAGAACAACTGCAGCTTTTGGCAAGTCACTCACTCTCAGGGTGTTACTTTTTTGCCACTCTCCCTGTTTATCTTTGTAAACCCTGTCCAGGGAGATACTCTTGAAAGTAGAGTTATCTTCTTTGTTTGTAGGGTTTTCCCATATTGTCACCCTTACTGGTATGGCCTTAAAACTTTTTAAGGGCCCTTTCTTTTCGTTTTTCTCACTTTGGTTTTTTTCTAATCTATATTTGTTTGTTTGGTTTTCCATTCAAAACACCTCCTTGCTATTCGCATTTTATTTCATCCCCTCTATGGGGGAGGTTTAGGCTTTTTTGCCTGTTATTGGATAAACATTGCTAATTTAAATATCTCACAAGAACTTGTCCAGTGTCTAGTGAAAACCTGTATAGAGATATGCTTATTTCAGGTTTAATAATAGAACAAATGGAAAATTAATTTGTAGTGTAATTTTTTAGGTTTAATTGATGAAACATAATTTTTGTATTATGAAGTGAAATACAATGTATTAAGGCTTGTGTTTGATTTTTTATTTTTAAAACAAAATCTATTTAAATGAGTGTTTGCTATGGGCAAACTATGCAAAAAAATAAAATTCATTTTTATTTATCATCGGCATTAATGCTTTTAGGTTTATTTGTTTTGCTTGCAATGTTTTTGCAAGAGCCTGAAGCTCTTGAGGTTGATGCTATGTTTGTTTCTGAAAGTGTCCATTGTAATGATGGTACTCTTGCAGGTGAGTGTTCTTCAGAAAGTCTGGGTAATATGTGTAAAATTACTAAGCAGGGCCCAAAATTAGAGTTTTCACCTGAATGTTATAATAAATGATTCTTCTTTTTCACCGAAAACTATTTATAGGTTGGTTAGTAATTTGGAATATCAATATGACTAAATTAAAAAATAAGATTGAGGCACTACTTTTTTCATCAGGAAGAAGAATGTGTGCTGAAGAGCTGTGTAGACTGATTGGAGTCAAGTCTCATCAAGAAGTTAAAAAAAGTGTTAAAGAATTAAAAGAGGTCTATGATAATCTTGATTCTTCTATTATGATTATACAAGAAGGGGATGGCTGGAAGATGACAATAAGAGAAAAATATCTACCTCTTGTAAGGAATATCAACCCTTATACCGAGCTTTCAAAGACTGTCTTAGAGACTCTTGCAGTTATCGCCTGGAAATCGCCGGTTTTACAGAGCACCATTATTAAGTTGAGGACTAATAAAGCATATGATCATATCAATGATTTAGAAGAACTGGGTTTTATTGTAAGGGAAAAATATGGTAGAACATTTGTTCTTAAGCTTACTCAAAAGTTTTTTGAGTATTTTGATTTAGAAAATAAAAGGGATATCTCCAAGATCTTTAAAGATGTCCAGTCTATTGAACCAGAGGAACAGCTGCAAATGAATGAATTTGATTCAGATGAAGCAGACAAGGTGGCTGGAGAGTTGCAGAGTGCAGAATCTGGAGAAGATGTTTCTTTTGATGAAAAGGAAAGTGATAGACTTGATGCCAAGGAGATGGAGATAATTGATGAGATTAGTGAAATAGAAGAATATGAGTCAAATAAGACGAATACGAATAAGTCTTAAAAAGTCTATATGGTTATTGAGATGATTATACTTAGATGTCCTTCATGTAAACAGATTATGAAATATATGCCGCAAAACAGAATGCTTGACAAAAGTAAGAAAAAAAGATGTGTCTTTTGTGGCAGGAGTTTCAAAGTCGTAGAAAATATATATAAAAAATGATGCTGTATACTTG
>JBNJGV010000087.1:0-3487 GCA_051819785.1 Nanobdellota archaeon
CCGTTTCCTTTTAAATACGATCTTGGCCTTGTTTCTTCAGCTGTAAGAGATTCACATATCTGAGGATCTATTTTAAAGTCACGGCTTAAAATCTCAGACAGGCCTTCAAAGTTTTCTTTTATTTGAACCCAGTATAAATAATCGCTGGATGTCTTATCGTAATTTTCTTTAGTTGTTTTTTTTAAACCGCAATTTTTGTCAAGACAATAATAATTAAATCCGGAATTCATTATAAACCTCTTTTAAATCGTGTTTGTTTAGTAAGGTAGTTTTAAAAAATTAGGTTTAAATTGTAAGATTTTTTGTTTTAAGACCAGTAATTGCATACTATTATATTTTTTCTATATTTGATATAGTTTTACCGGAATTGAATAAATTTTTGCTTAATATTAAATTGCTTAGTTGCCGGACAAAAGATTCTGGTCTTCAGCCAAATATTACTTAAAATCTGATTATATAATTATTTGCAGTTTAAATCTTTTTTTATACCGGTTTTAATTTTAATCACGGTTTCAAATTGTATAAACCTCTTACCCGGTCTTTTGCAAAAGAAAGGATATATTATGACCCAGCGGCTCATTAAAATTATAGTTCCTTTATCAAGTTCCAGGAAAGCACAGAATCTTATTGATAAAAAATTAATAAATTACTGGTGGCTTGAGCATGAAAATAATAATAATTCTGTAATTAATATACTTACAGATGCCGGAAGCAGTGAAAAAATAATAGACTCTTTTCAAAAAATTTTTGCAGCTTCAACCGGTTTCAGGCTTATTATTCTTCCGGTAGAAGCTTCACTTCCTGTTAAGAAAAAACGAATTTCACCGGATTATCCGGATGATAAACAAAAAAGTGAGAAAGAAAAATCGAGAATAAGCAGGGAAGAGCTTTATGTAGATATTTACCAAAGTGTTGGATTGTCTAAAACTTATATTGCAATGACTGTTCTTTCAACTATTGTTGCAGCTGCAGGTCTGCTTAAGGATAATACGGCCGTTATTATCGGAGCAATGGTTATTGCTCCTTTTCTGGGCCCCAATGTTGCACTTGCTTTTTCATCGACTCTTGCAGATTTTAAACTCGGTTACAGTGCTCTTAAAACTCTTGCTGCCGGTCTTTTGACAGCATTTATTGTATCCTTTTTTACAGGCTTTTTCCTTGGCGCAGACCCTTCGGTTGAATCTGTATACAGCAGAACACTTATGGGCTTTTCAGATATAATACTTGCTATAGCATCTGGAAGTGCTGGAGTTCTTGCTTTTACTTCCGGAGTATCCGGGGCCGTAATAGGTGTTATGGTTGCAGTTGCTCTTCTTCCGCCCCTTGCAGTGTGCGGTATTCTTGCAGGAGGAGGTTTTTATGATTTATCATTAAATGCATTGATTCTTCTTTTCACAAATATCGCATGTATTAATCTTGCAGGAATAATTACATTCTATATTCAGGGAATAAGGCCGTGGAAATCAAGGAAAGAGGGAATTGCTAAACGGACTGCTTTTGCAGCATTTTTTATATGGACTTGTGTGCTTGCATTTATAATCACCATGATTTTTTTTACAGGTTAAAGTTTATTAGCTCACAAATTGTAAAATATCCCGGATTTTATTTTTTGCCGGGGATAATATTTTATTGGCTCAGGTTTTATGGGGCATCTCAAGAGCACATTTCCGTGTACTTAGGTATTTATCTTTTTTCAGATTGAATAAAATAAATTTTATAATAACCGGTTGAAACAGCATCATTTATTGTTTTATTTTTTTCTTTAAATTCATAGGTCCTGCCAGGTACATAAGGGGGTTTTTTTACCACAGAATCGTTTTTTACCCAGGTTTTGTTTTTTTTCTTTAAATTGACAGAGCTTACTTCACCGACTTTGATAAAGATATCAGATCCTTCTTTTTTTTCGACTGTGCCGTAAATTTTTACTGTATATTTAATATGTTCATCAGAATCCTTCATTTTTCTTTCCAGCTCTTTTATGCAGATTATTTTATTTCCCGGATTTATTTCATCAGCACTTAATACATTTTTTTCCATACATGATACCTTTGTTACATTTTGAGATTCTGAATCTGCATAACAGCCTGAAATTAAAAGAGCTGTTATAACTGAATAAAAGAGTAATATTTTTTTCATAACTCACCTTTTTTAGGCAATTTGTGTAAGTTTTAAGTATATGTAAATGTTTGTTAATACAAGAGTATCTGATGCGTTAAATTATCCCGGTCGAAAATAAAAGCTCCGGGATAATTTAACATTTATAAGTAATATTAAAAACTCTGCTTTATGCAGATATACAATTAATGGAACTTCAGTGTACCTATGAAACAGGAAAAGTCATCTGAAGAACCTCCTTCATCAAGATCCTGAGGCTGTTCCATTGAATCTGTTGACTGTGTTTCCCGTACAGCAATGTCATATGTGCCTGTTCCGGGGCTTCCGTGTTCAACTGTGACATAGATTTCTTTATCTTCATCAGCTGTATAAATAATTTTTGCAGATGTTTGGTTCATGCTTTCTGAATCCTGTTCAAGAGGAGTATCAAGGTCTGCTGAATCGTAAATTTTAACAAGTGTTTTCATTGTTTCAGGGAAAAGTCTGGCTGTATATATTGTATATGATTTTCCCTGTTCAGCATCAAAATAGTAGTAAGAGATATCTTCATCATTTTCAACTGCACCCCTTACAGGAGTTGTGTTTACTGTTAGCATTACAGAATCTGCTATGGAATTGTTAGGTACATGAGCTGCAACACCGGAAGCTGTTGCAGAAGCAGTTTTTGCGATTCTGAAATCTGCAGAAACCGGATTTTCAACTCCTGATGTTCCGTTTTTGAGAGTAACACCTTTGGATGTCTCTGTTCCTGTTCCTGCACTGTTGTCTGCAGCTATAGTGAATGTGTAGCTGCCGTCTGTATAATCGGTTAATGCAGCTGCATATTGCCCGTCTCCTGCGGTAACATCAGGAGACACTCCGTTGTCAAGAAGCTGAAGTGGTGATGTTGATCCGTCGGGAGCTGTAACTTCGGCTTCAACATTAAGTCCTTTAACAGGGTAATTTTTTGAAACTGTTGCGACTGCAAGTATAGGTTCAGGATAGTTCCCGCCTATAATTTTTGTATCAATGGAAAAATCTGAGTCTGTTTTTCCCTCCATAATAACTTCGGTTTGTTCTGTAAGACCTGATGCAGTGATATCAAGCTTCCATGTCCCTGATTCAGGGTTGTTGATTTTGTATGTTATATATCCGTCTTCACTTATTAAAGTAACATTATCCATTGAACCTGCATTTGAAGCATTTATAGCTTCTCCTGACGGAGAAGTCAGTTCAAGTGAAATCGATTCGCTTACAGGAAAACCTGTAGAAAATTCAGCAGTTTGGCAAGTGCTGTCAACTTTCATTTGAGCAGATGCAGTATTTTTATTTATATTAAGATTTTCTTTGACTCTTGCAGTCAGTTTTTCATCGGTTGAAATGCTTGCAATAT
>JBNJGV010000088.1:0-3381 GCA_051819785.1 Nanobdellota archaeon
ACTATAAAAAAACTTGAAGAAGTGTTTGCCATTGGAGGCAGTGATAGAGAGGCTTGTTTTTATGCTAATATATCAATGCAAACGCTATACAATCATCAAAAAGAAAATCCAAAGTTTTTAGAGCGAAAGACCGCATTAAAGGAAAAACCGGTATTAAGAGCAAGGCAAGAGGTGGTTAAAGGATTAAGCAACAATCCGGAATTTAGTTTGAAATACCTTGAAAGGAAAAGGAAAAGAGAGTTCAGCCCAAGAAGCGAAATAACAGGAAAAGACGGAGAGCCTGTGTTAAATGACATTAGAGTAATATTTGAAGATTTTGGAAAAGATGAAAATAATACCAAATAAACTATATAAGCCGCTTTTTTTAAATAAGCCAAGATATTTTATCTGTATGGGAGGTAGGGCATCCGGAAGAAGTTACGCCGCAAGCCAGTATGCACTTTTGCACTTAATCTCGGATAATTATTTCAGGTGTGCAATTATGAGGTTCGTTTTAGGCGATATTAGAAATTCAATATATCAAGAAATAAGAGATCGTTTAGAAGAACAAGGAATAGAAGAAGAAATTGACATCAAGGAAAACATTCTACAGTTTCAATATGGGAACAATCGAATCAATGGAATAGGTTTCAGAAAAAGCAGCGCTGATCAGAAGAGTAAATTGAAGTCGCTTGCCAACTATAATTGCGTGATAATAGAGGAGGCTGATGAGGTGGCGGAGGAAGACTTTTTGCAACTGGATGATTCATTAAGAACAATGAAAAGCGATATTAGTATAATATTATTGCTTAATCCTCCGGACAAAAATCATTGGATAATTAAAAGATGGTTTAATTTAATTAATTCAGGCGTAGATGGTTTTTATAAAGCAGAATTAAAAAAAAGTGAAAAAGATGCTTGTTATATCCACGGAACATATTTGGAGAATGCGAAAAACTTAAACCAGAAGACGATAGATAATTTTTTAAGGTATAAAGATAAAAACCCGGAACATTATTATAATATGATTTGCGGGTTAGTAAGCGAAGGAGCAAGAGGCAGGATATTTAAAGATTGGCAAATAATAAGCGACGATGAGTTTGAGGGGTTGCCGTATGACAGTTATTTTGGATTAGACTTTGGATTTTCAAACGATGAGGCTGCTTTAGTCGAAATTAAAGAACATAACGAAAATATCTGGGTAAGAGAATTGCTTTATGAGGTGGGATTGAACAATAGAAGATTATCAGAAAGACTTAAAGAATTAGGTGTTAAATCAAATGATGCGATATATGCAGACAGCGCAGAGCCAAAAAGTATTGATGAATTAAGAGAAGACAACTGGGATGTAAGACCGGCGCCAAAAGGAGCTGATAGTATAAGAGCGGGAATAGATATGTTACTCGGAAAAAAAGTATTCTATACTGAATCAAGTACTAACATAGACAACGAAACACACGAATATAAATGGGCGTTAGACAGAAACAAAGAACCTACTAATAAGCCGATAGATGACTATAATCACTGTTTTGTTTATGATACAAAAATAACAACTGATAAAGGACATAAAAAAATAGGAGAAGTAGAAAAAGGTGATAAAGTTTTAACAAGAAAGGGGTATAAACAAGTTTTGAAAAAATGGAATAACGGAATTAAAACAACAGTAAAATACAGGTTGCAATTAGATACAGATGTGTTAATATTAAGATGTACGCCAGATCATTTAGTGTTAACACAAGAAGGATGGATAGAAATTTCAAAATTAAAATCGGGGATGACAATATTCCTTTCCAAGAGTTTAATGGAAAAAAATATAGATTATACCCAAGAGAAAGATATTTCTCGAGGGGTTGTAAAAGAATGCATACGGCAGTTTGGAATTATTACAATGGTAAAATTGATAAAAAGTATCATATACATCATAAAGATAAAAACCCCTGGAACAATAGGATTGAAAATCTTGAATTGGTTGGAAAAAATAAACATTTATCAGAACACGGAAAAAGAAGATTTAAAGAAAATAAAGAATGGGCAAAAGAGTTTCATAAAAAAGGAGTTGAAGAAGCAAAGAAATGGCATAAAAGTAAAGAGGGGAGAGAATGGCACAAAGAACACGGAAAAAAAACTTGGAAAAATAGGAAATACAAAACCCTTATTTGCGAAGTTTGCGGAAAAGAATACAAAACAAGACACGGATGGATTTCAAAGTATTGTCATCAAAACTGTAAAGCTAAAGCACTTAGAAAAAGGAGAAGAGATGAGAAAAGAAGTATTTGATTTAATGATAGAAGATCAGCACGAATATTTTGCTAATGATATTTTAGTCCACAATTGTATAGACGCAATCAGATATGGAGTAACCGGAAATGCCAATAGACCCTTTGTTGGTTTTGTATAATAATAAAAAAAATAACTATGGACGATAAAACAGAAAAAAAAATAGTGGAAAGATTAAAAAAAATAGCACAAGAAAAGAAGTTTGGAAATATAACTATAACTTACACCATAAGCCAGAAGAAGATTGTAAAAGCGATTATCAAGGACCAAGAGAAGATAGAGTTGTTGGATTAACCTTTAATTAAAAAACAAATGACTGACATATTACAATCAATTGCTATTATATTATTGGCAATATCTATAATTAAATTATCCAACGATATTTATAATTTGACAAAAAAACAATAATGATATAAAATATAATCAACAACTAAATATAGACTACAAGCGGGCAGACCGATAGTAGAGTTTCTTATAAGAAGCTTAATTACTATCGGTATTTTTTATGCTTAAACAACTAAAAAACAGAATCAAAAACTTTTGGGGAGGGGATAGCTTGTTTTCTTCAATCTCTCCCTTGCCGATGACCAAGTATAACAAGCAGTACAGCGGTCAGGATTATCTTAATGCCTACGAAATTTCATTATATCTCAACAGAGCCCTGGATAAGAGAGCGGAAAAGGTGGCGGAGTTAGAATTTCAATTAAAGAGAGGAGAGCAGATTATAGACAATCATCAGATAATCGATTTGCTCTACAATCCAAATAAGCTAATGTCAGGCTCTCAATTTTGGAAGCTATACCAGAAGCACAAAGATATATTCGGTTGTGTGTATGTTCTGTTAAGCAAGGAGAATGTTATGGGAGGACGGCAGAGAGTCAACAGCTTGCACTTGTTGCGCCCGGATAAGGTTAAACCGTATTTCGACAAAGAGACAGGAGAACTTTTAAAAATAGATCACAATACCGCTGAGGGAACAGATACTTATACCAATGAAGAGATAATCTATGACTACAATCCTAGCCCGGCAAGCCCCTTAATGCCGGAGTCAATGCTTAAAGCGGGAATGAAACAAATAAACGCCGGCGCTCAAATAGACGAATATCAATCAAGGGTTTTAGAGAA
>JBNJGV010000089.1:0-3180 GCA_051819785.1 Nanobdellota archaeon
TTCCATTCCCAAAGAAGAGATCATAAATGCATTAAATATTTTAGAAACACTGAAAAAAGATTTTGAATAGAAATACTCTAATGGATAAATATTCTTACAAACAATTATTATATCAAAGCTTTCTCTTAAATTAAAATTTAAAAAAGCAACACACGTTCTTTACAATCTTTGCCTGAAGATTATATTATTAATTTAAAACTTCAACTAATAAGATAATTAAATAACTTGAAAGGTAGATTTATATGTTTCAAAAGGTAGAACCACTAACAAGCGAAAAACACCAGGATCTTAGATTTTCCAGAACAAACAGTTTTTCTTTTGCATCAAAAACCAATCTGATACAGCTTTCCTATTCTGAATTAAGGCCTGCATCAAGATTTTATCCGATTGTTTTTCCTGCAAATCAACCTGACGTTCCACATGCGGTTTTATCTTTAACACCTGAAAACAATAGTTTTGTTGATTCTGAAGGAAACTGGAAAGCCTCATATATTCCTTTCATTATCAGATCATATCCTTTTCTGATGCTTAAAACCGAGCAGGATGAGTCTAAGTATGCATTATGTATAGATACAGAAGCTGACCACTTTAAGCAGGAATATGGAGATATATTATTCACTGCAGACGGAAAACCGAACGACTTTACTAATAATATTTTAAAAAGTCTTAATACTTATTATCAGGAAATTCAAAAAACTAAAAAAGTTTTTAGAGATTTAAACGAAAAAGAAGCAATGATTGAGCAGCAGATAAATTTTGATGGCGACTCATCAAAAAAACCTCTAGGAGGCTTTAAAATAGTTGACATAAAAAAAATTACTTCAATGGAAGATGGTGAAATTGCTCAGCTAGTAAAAACAGGTATCATGCCTATTATATATGATCATATTCAGTCAATTGGCAATTTTAAATTGTTAGCAGGTAAAACAAACTAATTTTAAACCCAAAAAAAATCAGCAAACCGGCAACCGCCATCCTGTAGAGACGCGATTTATCGCGTCTCCGATTTATCGCGTCTCAAAGTGATAGCGTCTCCATATCTAAACAAGACCCCTGTGCTACTCTTTCAAAGCTTTATCAACATTTCTAAGCAAAGGATCAAGAATATAACTGATAATATTCCTTTTATCTGTAGTTATGTAGCACATAACCGGCATTCCCGGAGAAATATAAGCAGAGTTTTCTTTAAGAACATCCTTGTCAAGATCTACATAAACTTCATAATACGACATTTCTCCATTGGAAGTTTCATCAGTTTTTAAGTCTCCGGAAACATAGGTTACCTCACCAGGCAAAGGCGGTATTTGGTCCCTTTGAAAAGGCACTAGCTGAACCTTTGTTTCCTGACCTTTTTTTACAGATGCAATATCTTTGGGATTTACCTTGCCTGAAATAACAAGAGGACTGTCTTCAGGAACTATTTCAAGAAGAGGCATACCAGGCTTAATTACACCGCTGTCTTCTGTATTTACCATAACATTAATGGCCTGACCGCTTATGGGAGCTCTTACTTCAAGCCTTTCCCTGGCATCAAGATAAGGTTTAATTTTTTCTCTGATCTCAAAAATTACATCTTTTACCTCACCCATCTGATTAACAGCTTCTTCACGATAATCATTTTTTAAATTCTGAATTCTTATTCTTACTTCTTCAATTTTTTGTTTAAGCTCAGCAATATCCTGTTTTAAACGTCCTTTTTTACCTTTATATTCAGAAAGCTGCCTTTGAAGCTGGAGAATCTGGATTCTGCCCATATGATTATCTTCTAAAAGCTCTTTTTTTGCATCAAGTTCTTCATTAAAGTTTTCTATTGTTTCATTGTGTGCATCAAGCTCTTCATTAAGACCGTCTATTCTTTTATGAAGCTGGAGAATCTGGGACTGGTGCAAAGAGATTTCAACTTCAAGCCCTTGTTTCCGGGAATCAAAAATCTCCTTTTCCTTTTCCATTATTTCCTTAACTTCATTTCTGTCATTATTTTTTAAAAGTGTTTCAGGCCAGGTAATAGAATCTGCAAACAAAAGTTCTGCATTAAGCCTTGCTTCCTGTGCAAGTTTACTCCACAAACGCCCCTGAAAAAGTTCAACATCTGCTGCTATCTGAGAACTTTTAAGCTTTACTAAAAGATCACCTTTTTCAACAAAATCTCCCTCACGTATATAAATAGAATCTATAATACCGCCTTCAAGGTGCTGAACAACTTTTTTCTTTCCATCAACTTTTACTGTACCAGAAGCAATAACAGCTCCTTCAAACGGGAAAAAAACAGCCCATACAGCAAGGCCGCCGAAAAAAAGCAATATAACAGCCAGTCCGGCTGCAATAAAATATTTAGGATTTGTATTAAGCAGTTTATTATTGTCCATTACTAACTCCTGTTTTGGCTTGGCTATTTTTTAATTTGTTCAAGACTTCTCCGGAGGGCCCATACATTAACATTTGACCATCCTGAAGAATGAGAATTTTATCTGAATTTACACCTATGGAAGGACGGTCAGAAACAACAACAAGAGTAGTTTGACTTTGCTTAAGCTCCTTCATAGTCATAATAAAATTTTTTAAACCTCTGTCATCCAGATCTTTATGCGGAGAATCCATAACAACAAGCCTGGGATTGTCATACAGGGCTCTGGATATTGAAACTATCTGTCCCTGAGAAGACGAAAGGTTTGCTCCGTCTTCTGTTATTTCAGTATTATAACCTTCATTTAATTTTAAAATTATATCATGTGCAAAAGCTTTTTTAGCCGCCTGAGTAACTTTACCAGAGTCAGGTGAAGACATCCCTGCAATATTTTCATCAATTCTTCCTGGGAAAAGGCTCTTTTCTGAAGGAAGATATCCCGTGTATTTACCAAGATCCTCCCTGTTCCAGTGTGAAATATCAGCACCATCTATAGTAACTTTGCCGGATGTCGGATTAATTATTCCAAGAGCAAGCTTTGCCAGCAAAGTTTTGCCTGAGCCTGCAGGTCCTGTTATTACAAGAGATTCTCCCGGCTGAAGACTGAAATTAATATTTCTTAAAACAGGCTTGCCGTTTACCGAATAAACAACTTTTTCAAAATTTAATGCTCCTTTGGGATCAGGTAGCTTGAATTTTTCTACAGTTTCCGGCTGTTTAAGATGATACTTAAGCCTTTTCAAAGCTGCAAAAGCTTTAACAGATTGCCTGGAAGA
>JBNJGV010000090.1:0-3049 GCA_051819785.1 Nanobdellota archaeon
TTATCTTGGGAATCGACATGGAGCAAGGCGGCCGTAATACCCCATCCTTTTGGTCGGGGATAACAAAAATTCATCGAATTTTTGGTTCAAGAAATGGAAACATTTCTTTGTAGCCGTCTTGCGTCGATTTTTTGTTATATTTTTTCTTTTATGTCAGGTGTTTATAATAATTCACGCAAAGTTTAAAAAAGAGAAAGATTTCCAATAATTTATATTGGCAAAACGTAATCTAAAACATATACTTTTCGCGGTGGGTATTTTTGTATTGTTGCTATTGTTTTTGCTAGTTCCGGAAATAGCTGCAGATTTCCTGTGGTTCAAGGCAGTTGATTTTTCAGAGATATTTATAATCAATATTGAAGCTAAACTATTTTTGTTCTTTGTTTCGGGTTTAATCTTTTTTTCTTTTGTTATGATTAATTTGTGGATTGCTTTTAAATCAAGAAAAAAAAAGGATAATTGGATTAGTAACAAAACACTAGTATTAATTACATTATTGCTTAGTTTTCTTATAGGCAGATTTAGCTCAACTATGTGGGATGTGTTCCTGAAATTTATGAGACAGGAGCCTTTTGGTATAACCGACCCCATATTTTCGCATGATATCTCTTTTTATATATTTACACTTCCTTTTCTTGAATTTTTAAGAACATTTGCCGCCCTTTCAGTGACTATTGCATTAGTAATGGTAGCGATTTATTATTTCCAGAGTCTTATAGCGGCATTTATATCAGGGAGTTTCACCCCATCTGAAGAACTTGAGAAAGCGCCTAAAAATATCAACCTGCGTAATGAGCTTGGTAAACTTAAGAACAGGGCAAAAATGCATATGTCCGTCCTTGTTGCTCTCACTTTCCTTGTTTTTGCATTTGGCCACTATATTACAAGGTACACAATACTTTACTCTAGTAGAGGCGCTGTTATGGGAGCGGGTTATACTGAGGTAAATGCAACATTGCCTATAATAAATCTTGCTTTGCTTTTTTCTGTTCTTCTTGCTGTGATGAGTCTTTTGGCAGGATTCGTGAAACTCAGCGCTATAAGGAAGATTTCAAAGTATTTTATTTCTCTTATGGTTCTTTATCTTGTTCTTTCTATTTTTGGTTTAAGTATAGTTCCATCAATCATGCAATCATTGGTTGTAAGCCCTAATGAATTTACTCTTGAAAAGCCTTATCTGGAGCATAATCTCAATTTTACAAGAGAGGCTTATGGGTTGGATAATGTAAATGAGAAAGCTATTGATTATGACAAGAGGGTTGATGAAGAGATAGTTCGGAATAACCAAGAAACAATAGATAATGTTAGAATACTTGACTGGCGGCCACTTACCCAGACATATAAGCAGACACAGGAAATCAGGCTTTATTATGACCTTTCAGGAATAGATATCGGAAGGTATACTATTAATGACCATTATACTCAGGTTATGCTTTCTCCAAGAGAAATGAACTTGGATCAAGTACAGGACCAAGCAAAAACATGGGTTAATAATCATTTAGTCTTCACGCATGGCTTTGGTGTTGTAATGAGCCCTGTTAATAATGTGACTGATGAGGGTCTTCCTCAGTACCTTTTAAAGAATATACCTCCAGTTAATACGGTCAATGAAAGCAATATAGAAATAGAACAGCCCCGTATTTATTATGGCGAAAAACCTGATAGTTTTGTGGTAGTAAATACGGAAACTAAAGAGTTTGATTATCCTAAGGGGGATAATAATATGTATACCCATTATGATGGTAGTGGCGGAATCAAACTTGATAGTTTTTTCAAAAAGCTCGTGATGGCAATAAAGTTCAAGGATACAAAGATAATGCTTTCTTCTGATATAAATGAGGATAGCAGGTTTATGTTCAGGCGTAATATTAAGGATAGGGTAAAACGGATTACGCCTTTCCTTGCATTAGACAGTGACCCATATATGGTGGTTGATGATGGCAAACTTTATTGGATGATGGATGCCTATACAATTACAAGTAAATATCCTTATTCAGAGGGTACAAGCGGCTTTAATTATATTAGGAATCCCGTAAAGATTGTTGTTGATGCTTATACTGGTAAAGTGGATTATTATTTGATTAATAATGATCCTATCATGGCGACATATGCTAATATGTACCCTGGACAGTTTAAGGATATAGAAGAGATGCCGAATGGCTTAAAAGACCATATACGATATCCTACTGATCTTTTTAAGGCTCAAGCAGAACTTTATACAACTTATCATATGGACAACCCAAATGTCTTTTATAATAAGGAGGATGCATGGGAAATCCCCTATGAGATATATGGATCCGGAAAAAAAGTAAGGGTTGAGCCATATTATATCACTATGAAAATGCCTGGAAGTGACATTCTTGAATTTATATTAATGACAAGCTACACTCCGACAACAAAAGATAATATGATATCATGGCTTGCGGCTAAAAGCGATGGTGAAGATTATGGAGAATTGTCTATATATAAATTTCCAAAGGATAAGGTTGTTTATGGCCCCAGCCAGGTTGAGGCTACAATAGACCAGGATACAGAAATCTCACAGCAATTGACACTCTGGTCGCAGAGGGGTTCAAGTGTGATAAGAGGTAATTTGCTTGTCATACCGCTTGATGGTTCAGTGCTTTATGTGGAACCCATTTATCTGCAATCTGAGCAAGGGCAACTTCCTCAGCTAAAGCGTGTAATTGTCTCAGATGGTGAAAGTGTTGTTATGGGAAATAATCTGCAACAGGCTCTCAATTATCTGTTTAAAGATAATACCAGTAGTATGGATACATTTCCGCAATTAAGCAATAGCAGTAATCAGCGACTGGATACATTTGATGAATTAATAAAAACAGCAAATTATCAATATAATAATTTTTTAGATGGCATGAAAGAAAAGGACTGGGAAGCGATTGGAAAAAGTGTAGAAAACCTTGGCAAGACACTTGAGGAACTTTCAAAAAGATAAATTGCCTGCATTAAGAAGATCATCATCTGAATTTAATTTTTTCTTTTATTAAGATTATTGAAAATCTCGCAGAGATTTGAAAGGGGTCTAATA
>JBNJGV010000091.1:0-3038 GCA_051819785.1 Nanobdellota archaeon
ACCGCGCACTAACCAGCAATTGCCGAATTTAAGGATATAGTTAGTGCAGGTTCAAGAAGAAGCTTTAGGGTGTCCTTGTTGAATTTAGAGAACGCAAACCATTTCCCAGGTCCTTTAGAGAGGCACCGATATGATAGGTTTCCTGTCTATTATGAGGAATCATGGGCTTTAGTGAACTCTTTTATTTCTAGATTGCCATATTGCTTGTTGAATTTTTTTGCATCAAGGTTTAAAATGTTTTTAGTGTAAATTTTGAGCTTTACGCCATTTCTGGCTTTTGTGAAAAGTTCTAGGACTGAACTGTCTATGTAGTTATCGATTATGATAATTGATTCCCTGGCTGAGTTCTGTTGTGAATTTATGGGTGTCGCCTGTTTGTTAAATGGCCCCATATGGAACCGAAAGGTTTCCAAAAAGTTTAAATAGTTTCGCAAGAAACCGCAAAGCCATGACCGATAAAATAAAAGAATGGTTTTTTGCATTTCCTGACAAAGAATTTACTTTGACCCAACTGGTTAAGACCCTACGGATTTCGAAAACAACAGCCAACAGGGAAGTAAAAAGACTAGAAAAAGAAGGGTTTTTACGAATTCAAATCCTTGGAAACCTATGGAGAATTACATGCAATCTGCGCCACCCATACAATACAGAAATAAAAATCCCCTACAATCTCGAACAAGTCTATAAGTCAAAAATAGTAGAGAAAATCAGGGAAAAATTTCCCTCGAGTAGAGCCATAATCCTTTTTGGAAGCTACCGTAAAGGAGACGATGTGTCAACAAGTGACCTTGATATTGCAGTTGAAATCTTAAATAGCAAAACAAACATAATTGAACTTGAGAAGATTGACTTGGGATTTAGAAAAAAAGTTATCGTAAATCTTACAATTTTTTCCAGGAAAGATATAAATTTGAATCTTTTCACAAACATTGCCAACGGAATCGTATTAGATGGGCTGTTGGAAGTTAAACCATGAGGTATAAGAGAACAGATAAAAAAAATGCGGAGAGTATAATACAAGCTGCCAAAAAGGAAATGCGTTTTACTCTAAGTCTAACTGTCAATGAAGATTCTGCAAGTACAATTGCAAGAAATATATATGAATGTTTCCGCATGCTTGGAGAAGGATTACTGCTAACTCAGGGTATGACTCCAGATGATCACCTTGAACCCATAAATGCCTTAACCAAGCTCACGATTAATACTGAAAGAAGCCTACAGGTGTTGCACACATATAGGAAAATTCGACACAACATCAATTATTATGGGTATCTACCTGATATCGGAGAAGTTGAAGATATGGTGGATTTCTCAAATAAATGTTTTGATAACATATATGGGATAATCAAAGGTACATAGTACTATGAGAGATTGGATTATTTATAAAGCCCACACTCATCTGACCAGTGTTATTGGAGATTTTCCAAAAGCTTTAGTGTGTCTTTATTTAACTTAGAGAAGGCAAACCAGCGTTTTCCTAGGTCTTTTAATGATGCGCCTATATGATAGGTTCCCTTATTGTCTATTATGAGAAATCGATCATGGGCTTTAGTGAACTTTTTGATTTCTAGATTTTTGTATTGCTTGTTGAACTTGTCTTTTGCAAGATTTAGTTTGTCAGAGATATCCTTTGTGTAGATTCGTACATTCACATCTTCCTTCTTATAAGAAAGCATTGTCAAAACTGAACTGTCTATGTAGTTGTCAATTATGATTATTGATTCCTTGGCTGAGCTTATGAGATCTGTTGTGAATTTATGAGCGTCAAAGACCTGGCCTTCAAAAAATATGCCTTTTTCTGGGATTATTTGGTTGTCTTGGATGGCATCAAAGACTTTCTCAAAATTCTGGTCATGCTCCAGCAATTTCTGGTCTATCTGCTGGAATTTTTGGAAAACACTTGCGTTTTGCAAGAGAAATGTTCGCATTGCTACAAAAGCACGCATTATCTTTACATTAACCTGGCTTGCTTTTTCGCTTTTTAAAACACCTGAAAGAGAGGCTACCCCTTCCTGAGTAAAAGCATAGGGTAATTTTCTGAGCCCCATCTTTTCTTTATTGGATATCACAAACTGTGATTTCCAATTATTAAATTCTTCTGCATCCAGCTGAAAACAAAAGTCAGAAGGAAACCTTGATGCGTTTCTTTTTACTGACTGATTTAAAGCCCTGGTTTCAACGCCATAAAGTCCAGCAAGATCTCTATCTAACATAACTTGCTTTCCTCTTATTGTATGGATCTTTGATTTAATGTCACCTATCTCCTGGAGTTGCATAATTATCCATAGGATATCTGGTCATTTATAAAGCTCACACGCATCTGACCAGTGTTATTGCAGGTTCTCCAAAAGCTTCAATGTGTCTTTATTTAATCGAGAGAAGGCAAACCAGCGTTTCCCGAGGTCCTTTAGTGAGGCTCCAATATGATAAAGCTCTTTTTCATCTATTATCAAAAACCTATCATGGGATTTTGTGAAATTCTTTATTGTCAGGCTGCCATACTGCTTATTGAACTTGTCTTTTGCCAGCTTCAGCTTTTCTGTTATCGTTTTTGAGTAGATTTTAACCTCTACATTAGGTTTTTTATGGGACATTAATGTTAGAACAGTTGTGTCAATGTAATTATCAATCAAAATAATATCTTTTCTCGCGGATTTTATTAAATCTGAGACGAACTTGTAAGCATCAAAGACCTGCCCCTCGAAGAATATGCCTTTTTCAGGCCTTATATCCTTTTCCTGAATAAGTTCAAAGACTTTCTCAAAGTTTTTGTCTGTTTTGAATTCAAATTCAATTTGTTTTCTTTCAATTTTATCCACTCTGTTAAATAAATCTGCATTTTTTGACAAAAACTTTCGCATTGCAACAAAGGCATCCATTATATTTATGCTAATTTCTATGGCTTTTTCGCTTTTTAAAACTCCAGAAAGCATAGCAACACCTTGCTCTGTGAAGGCATAGGGCATAAATCTTTTTTTGCTGAAATCTGATTTTGCGGTAACAAAATGTGACCGCAAATTTTCAAATTCTTTCCTGGT
>JBNJGV010000092.1:0-2976 GCA_051819785.1 Nanobdellota archaeon
ATTCGGGATTTCCCCGAATAGGGCCTTTGTGACCAAAAGGACAGATTTTGGTATAATCTCGACTATTCGATATTATTCCGACAAAGCAGAGTTATTTTATTATTATCCCGACAAAATAGTTCGTGAATGCTATTATTGAGAACCCCCCTTATCGAGTAAAGATATATGGTTTTAAGGTGATTTTGAAGGGTTGGTTATGTTTTTTTGTTAAAATCCCGACAGAAGGTGACTGGTATAGTTTTTACCTGCATTAAGAGGGCCAGAATTTTTAGACCTCTGAACCAGTAATTTTTTCTAAATTTTTAATTATAAAACGGTTGCAAATGTTAATATTGATATTAAAAAACTTTCTAAGCTAAAAACGCAATTAAAGTGGCGGTAGCTTAAACTATCTTTTTATTTCGATTGTGTCTTTTTCAATCTTATGAATTCGTTCAATTGCCTGAGTTAGTCTTTCTTCTATTTTTGACTGCTTTTCAAGAATTTTAAGGATCCACTCATGAGTATTTTGCTGGATGTTGTTCATGTTATTATTGGTAGCCCTTATTTCGTCAGTAAGGCCTCCTATGTCCTGCTTAACCTTTGAAAATGAGTTTTTTAATTTTTCTTCATTTATCATGGATAAATGGTAAACAAAACTTGTATTTAAATATTTCTATTTTTATCACTTTGTAGTTATAAAATATATATGTATATATATGTGCAAAAAATATTAAGCTTAAACAAAAACTTTTAAGCGGAAAAAAGTGATAAACTTTTTAACAAAGCTTAATATTTTTAAGCATAAACTCTGTTACTTCACTTGAAATAAACTGAGCTATTTTTTCTTTTTGGCGTGTTGTGTTTTGGGAATACTCAAAACCCTCCATAAGCTATAAAAATAAATGCAAAAATCTATGAAAAACGCATACATAAAGACGTTTTGTATACATATTTCTATATTCTTTATAAAAAAATATTTAAAGAGGAATTCTTTAAAGGTTTTTAGTGGGGTGGTTAGAATCAGGCGGTGAATAGGGAGCTCAGCTCTCTATAATATGCCGGTTGATTCTTTTTTCTGTTAAATTATAAAAAATGTGTAGTAAATTTGCTTTTCAAAAGATTTATTAATCCTTCATATTCTTAAATTGCTTGAAAATGTCTAATTATTTAGTTGATTATCTCGTGGAATTGAAAAATTTAGAGGAAGAAATTGTTGCTAAACAAAAATCTCGTCATAGTAATGAAACTACTCCGAGACCAATCCATAAAAAAGCAGATTATGCTCAGGCAAAACAAGAATTTCAAAAAAAGAAAGTTTCAACACTAGTTGAAAGAATACAGAAAGAATGTTTTGCATTAAAGGAAAATATTAATAGAAATAATCCCGACAACGAAAACTTATTAAAAATTATAAAGCTTGCTCAAGAGAAGGCCTCTATAGAGGAAAATATCCCTGTTTTAATAGAGCTGGCAGGCAAATTAAAGTTAAAAAGTGAGGATAAACAAAGCAGATTAAGCATGCCTTCAGGACTACCATCAGAGATTAAACAAGATATACTTTCTGACTTTAAAGAATTGGAAAGATGCTACAATAGCCGGTGCTTTCGGGCGTGTACAATAATTTGCGGAAGGATTATAGAAACAAGTTTACATAGAAAGTATTTTGAAATTACGCAAATTGATTTACTTGAAAAAAACCCAGGCATTGGTCTTGGAAAGCTTATTGCTAAAATGGCAGAAAAAGAGATAAAGCTGGACCCTGGGCTCACACAGCAAATTCATCTGATTAACCAAGTAAGAATATATTCTGTGCATAAAAAAAGTGAGAGTTTTTATCCTACAAAAGATCAAGCCTATGCTATGATTCTTTACACTCTGGATGTATTAGAAAAGATGTTTAAAAATGCTTAAAAAAATAATTGCAATATTACTAATAGGCATTCTTGTCATTAGTTGCACACTTTTAGTCCTTGGAATTATCAATATGTGGGTTTTTTTATCAGTCGCTGTGTGCGCATTCTTATATGGGCGTTATGTTCAGCCAAAAATTTAAAATAGGGCAATTACATAGCATTGAAAAGGTCTGCTTTGGTTATAATGCCTTTTGCTTTACCTTTATCTGAAACTATTAATAACGGGAATTCTTTTAGTATGCGTATTACAAGAGGGAGCTGTGCCTTTCCTGAAATCACTGGCGGGGCATCACTCATCACCTTTTTAACTGGCGTTTTTAATGAGTGTCCACTGCTCAGGGCGTCTAATATAAAATGCTCTGAAATAAGCCCGACTACATTGTTATTTTCAAATACTGGCAGTTGTGAAATATTATGTTTTTTCATTTTATTAATAGTTATTTTTAATGAACTATCAGGGGTTAATTTAATGATTTCTTTTCTCATAATATCTTTTGCAGCTCTCTGACTGGTGTTTGCAAGTGTTTGCAGCGTATCCTGGATCTTTTTTACTTTAGAATACGCGGGGTCGAGAGTGCCCGCTTCAAGTTTAGCTATCAGGCTTTGTGAGACATTTGCATGGTAAGCCAGTTGCGCTTGTGTCATGTTTAGTTTTTTTCTTAATTTTTTAATTTGCTTAATGTCATCAATCATAATTTTAGAATTGTACTTTTACTTAAAAATTTTATTCTGATATGAATAATATTAACAAATTAATTTTTAAAGAAAAGCTTTGTGTATAATCTTTGAAATCTGCAATTCCTTTAGATTTAGTGTTTTTTGAAAGGATGAGCAGTTTTCCTAAACAAAGTGTAAAACAATAATATAAGAGGGGGAAGAAAAAAATGAGTGGAAATGAAGCAGAATGCTATCTTTTTACATCAGAATCAGTAACTGAAGGACATCCAGACAAGATTTGTGATATGGTTTCGGATTCTATTTTAGATGAGATTTACAAAGATGATCCAAATGCTAAAGTGGCAGTTGAGACTTTTACCAAAACTGGCTTAGTAGTTGTTGGTGGAGAGATTACAACATCAAC
>JBNJGV010000093.1:0-2800 GCA_051819785.1 Nanobdellota archaeon
TGGATTTTTGGAACATCCAGAGCTATGCTCTGGATTGTACCCCTACCTTTAGGTTGGGGATGGGCTTGCAATCAATAAACCCAAAATTTTTGTTATTTTGTGGTTGGTAAAGACATTGCAATCAGTAGAGCCAAATTTTTTGTTACTGGAAAAGTTATTGATATGCCTTCAATAAACTTTTTAAGTAAGGGTTTTTTCTGTAAATAATCCTGAGAGGTGGTAATTGCATGGTCATTTTAAAAATCAAGGACTTAACATTGAAATTAGGGGGAAAAAAAGTACTTAATAATATCAACGTGGATTTTTGGGAAAATCATATCCACGCAGTTGTTGGAAGTAACGGCGCAGGGAAAAGTACACTTGCTGCTACTATAATGGGGCGTTCAGGTTATATGGACTTTAGCGGTGAAATCCTTTTTAAGAATATGTCCATTTCAGAATTGCCAATCGATCAGAGAGCTAAATCAGGTATAACTCTTTCCTGGCAGGAGCCTGCGCGTTTTGAAGGTCTTAGCATAAACGAATTTTTAAAAGCTTCCGGGAAAGGGCTTAAGCAAAAGGCCATTGATGAAATACTTGAATCAGTTAGTTTGAGGCCCGATTCTTATCGCGAAAGACCAGTTGACAGATCACTTAGCGGGGGAGAGCGTAAAAAGGTTGAGCTTGCATCCATTTTGGCCATGCGACCTAAATTAGTGATGCTTGATGAGCCAGACTCAGGTATTGATGTTGCAAGCCTTGAAAATATTTTTCAGGCGATAAACAAACTTAAAGAGATGGGGGCTACAGTTATCTTAATAACTCACAGCCCTACAGTTTTAAAGCAGGCTGAACATGCTTTTTTGATGTGCTGCGGTAAGATCGTGGAGAAAGGAAGTGTGGAAAAGATCCTGCCGTATTTTCAGGAAAAATGCGTTCCGTGTGATCATCCTAATGAATATGAATCCAGCCAAGGTGATGCAGATGCCAATTGATGAGTTATTTAAAGAAGCGCATATCAATCCTAAAAAAAATAAGGATACAGCGTTTTTAGCAGTAAATTATGATAAGGTTCTTGACAGCAACACGGTAGATGGACTAAAAGTTGAAACTGAGCATATTAAAGATGGGGTTAATATAAATGTTCTCGTGGAAGAAGGGGTAGTTATTGAAAAGCCAGTACATATGTGTTTTGGTATGCTTCACACAAAGGGTGTGCAAAAGATCAATATTGAATTTGTTATGGAAAAAAATTCTAAAATCAGTGTGCTTGCGCATTGTGTATTCCCAAGCGGAAAAGACGTTAAGCATATCATGGATGGTAAGATTACTTTAAAGGAAGGCGCAGAGTATAACTATCTTGAAAAGCATATTCATGGAAAGACCGGCGGGGTTGAGGTTTATCCTACTGCTGTTGTAAATGTCTCGAAAAACGCGAAATTCAGGACTGATTTTGAGCTAGTAAAAGGGAGAGTTGGCTTAATTGATATTGATTATGAAACCTATGCGCAGGAAAATAGCTCCATAGAAATGACAGCTAAAATAAGTGGTAAAGCCGATGATGTTATAAAAATCAAGGAAAAAGGGTTTTTACAAGGTGAAAATTCAAAAGGCGCTCTTACTTCAAGGATAGCGGTTGTTGAAAATTCAACTGCCAAGGTTTATAATGAGTTAATAGCTTCTGCCACAAATGCAAGGGGGCATGTGGATTGTAAAGAGATAATGAAAGATAATGCTGTTGCAAGAGCTGTGCCTATTGTTGAAGTGAGGCACCCTAAAGCGCATGTTACTCATGAGGCTGCTATTGGTGGTGTAGATAATAAACAGCTGGAAACTCTTATGAGCCGGGGTTTAAGTGAAGATGAGGCAACTGATCTAATAATCAAAGGGCTCTTAGCCTGAGACCTTGATGGTTGCAAGCGTTGTTTTTTACTGCAAGATTTTAAGAATTAAAACATTTTTTTTAATTTCTTGATATTAATGTCATTAATGTTATCAATGTTATTAAAGTTGATTTACTTCTCTGTACAGAGCTTTTGCTTTTTGGGCGTTTTTTTTATGCTCCACAATAGGTGATGGGTAATCTTTTAATTTTATATTAGTAATATTATGTATTTGCTTATTTTCAAGATTTCTTATTTCAGGAATCCATTTTTTGATGTATTCACAATTATTATCAAACTTTTTTTGTTGTAGCCATGGGTTAAAAATCCTGAAAAATGGTTGTGCATCGCCTCCTGTAGAAGCTGCCCATTGCCAGTTTCCGTTATTAAGGCATGGGTCATAATCTTTTAGTTTCCTGGCAAAGTATTTTTCTCCCCATTTCCAGTTAATATGAAGGTCTTTTGTAAGAAATGATGCAACAATCATTCTTACCCTGTTGTGCATATAACCTGTTTTGTTAAGTTCTCTCATACCTGCATCGACAATTGGAAATCCCGTCTTTCCATTGCACCATCGCTCAAATATTTTATTATCCGTATTCCATTTAATGTTATCAAATTTTTCATGAAAACTTTTTGTAAAAACTTTAGGATTATAAAATGCAATATATGTCCAAAAATCTCTCCAATAGAGCTGTCTTACAATATCTAAATTGTTTGCTTTATTGAATGCCCAGTATGCTTCACGTACAGAGATGGTTCCAAATTTTAAATGAACCGAGAGTTTAGTGGTTCCTTGTATTGCTGGAAAATCCTTATCTTTGGTGTATCCACTGAATTTTTCTGTTTTTTTTAGCGTATTAAGTGCCTCATCTCTTAGAGTTTTTCTTTTATTATTGTTGTTATTATTATTATTATTATTATTATTATTATTATTA
>JBNJGV010000094.1:0-2729 GCA_051819785.1 Nanobdellota archaeon
AAGAGGCTTTTATGACCGCTTTTAAATTCACTATGCAGGCAACCGCTGTGATGGCAGTTTCAGCAACTGTAATTACAGCTTTAAGAGGGCCTGAAGAATCGAGACAAAGGAGATGAAAATGAAAATATCAGTTGTCGGCGGCTCAGGTTTTGTGGGCCAGAATCTCATAAAAAGACTTGTTGAAAAAAATTATGATGTTGTTTGTATAGATATAGCAGAGAAAATAAATACCGACCCTAGTTTTAAATATATATCTGCTGATACCTCCGTTCCGGGTGAATGGCAGGATGAAATCACAGACTCTGATGCTGTTATAAATCTTGCAGGTGTATCAATATTTAGTTTCTGGAGCAAAAAGTATAAAAATCTTATTTATGATTCAAGAATTTTAACAACTCAGAATATAACAGATGCAATAGATGAAAACCGGGAAACTGTTCTTTTAAATACTTCTGCAGCAGGTTTTTACGGAGACAGAAAAGATAAGCTTCTTTATGAAGATGAGCCTGGCGGAGACGATTTTCTTGCACAGGTTTGCCGTGACTGGGAAAAAGAGGCGTTTAAAGCTGAAGATAAAAACACAAGAGTTTGCGTTATGCGCTTTGGCATTGTTCTTGGTAAAGGCGGTGCTCTTGATAAAATGCTTCCGTCTGCAAAAATGATGATGAATCCTGTACTTGGTGCCGGTGAAAACTATTTTCCGTGGATTCACATAGATGATCTTGTAAATGCAATAATTTTTCTTCTTGAGAACAATGACTTAAGCGGAGCTTTTAATACTGTATCAGGGGGATTTACTACCCAGAAAGAGTTTGCACATACCATAGGTAAAATACTTAAAAGACCTGTTTTACTTCGTATTCCTGAATTTATAATCAGATTTTTCGGCGGAGATCTTGGAAAAAGCTTTCTATGCAGCCAGAAGGCAAGCCCTGAAAAACTTAAGTCTAATGGATTTAAATTCAGATATTCTGATGTTGAAGATGCTTTGAGAAATATTATTATGGATAAGAATTAATCTTTATGCAGGAGGCTAAATCCAGAGCTTTGGTCAATATTATAAACCTGTATTTTGAATTAATTCTTACCACTAATTTGCGCTAATGGGGCTTTTTTAAATAAAGCCTTAAAAAGCCCTGATCAAATTAAATCCATTATTATTTATACGCCGTCCTTTCAGGACTATAAAAAAAATAATCATACCGGTGGTTAAAACCACCGGCTATATGACATTTCCCTTTCAGGGAAACTACGCAATAGTAATTATGCCTGGATCTTTCCTTAAAAAGCGGTTTTATTAGCGTTTATTCGCGTAATTAGCGGCAAATAAGGGGTATTGAAATTGATATGGGCTGGATATTATTAAGGAAGGCTTAGCTTAAACCAATGGAAGGTATGCATTCCCAATCTCTGATTGGAAAGAAACTCCCCCCGGGAACCACTACTAAGATAAACTTTTCTGTGAATAAAGCTTTTTCCGCCAGAATTCAATTACCTGCCCTATCTGATCAGGAGTTACTGGTTTTGCAAGGTAATCATCCATGCCGGAACGAATACATTTTTCACGGTCTCCTTTCATTGCATTAGCTGTCATTGCAATAACAACAGTATTTTTATTGATTTGACCTGCTGTTCCTTTTCTTATCTCTTCTGTTGCTGTATATCCGTCCATAACAGGCATCTGGCAGTCCATAAAAACAAGATCAAATCTTTTGGTTTTTAAAATTTCTATTGCTTTTTTACCGTCTGAAACTATGTTAAGATTGTAACCAAGCCTTTCAACAGCTGCTTTTGCGACTTTCTGGTTAACTGGATGATCTTCGGCAAACAATATTCCAAAATCCTGTTTTTCACAAAGTTTTATTGTATGTCTTGTTATAAGCTGATCATCTCCGGGCTCATGCTCTATATATCCAAGTGCCATTCTCATGCACTTATAAAGGTGATTTTGTCTTATTGGCTTTGTCAGATAACCTGCAAAACCTATTTCCCTGATATCTTTTGAATCACCTTTTTCTCCAAGGGAAGTTACCATTATAAGAATAGTATTTTTCAACAAATTATCTTTTTTTATTTGCCGCCCAAGCTCATTGCCGCTAACTATCGGCATTTGTTTATCTATAAGAGCAATATCAAAAGGATCATTTTTTTTTGCAGCATCACAAAGAATTTTAAATGCATGCTCAGGATTTTCAGCTTCTTTTGTTCTGCATCCCCAGGATTTAAGCAAAACATCAAACAAAAACCTGTTTGTTGCATTGTCATCTGTAATTAAAACATTTTTTCCGACAAGCTCAGGGAGAAATTCGGTTTTAGTTTTAATGGTTTTATTCTGCTTTTCAAATTTAACTGTGAAATAAAATTCAGAACCTTTGCCAGGCTCACTTTCAACACCTATATCACCGCCCATCAAACCTGTAAGAAGTCTGCTGATGGAAAGACCAAGACCAGTGCCACCGTACTTTCTTGTTATTGAAGAATCAGCCTGGGTAAAAGATTCAAAAAGTTTATCCTGTTTCTCCTTTGAAATCCCTACCCCTGTGTCTTTTACTTTAAAAATAAGGGTCACATCATTTTCTGTTTCATTTTCAATTGAAACTTTTAATACAACTTCGCCCTGATCTGTAAATTTTAATGCATTATTTACAAGATTTACTATTATCTGCCTGAGACGTCCTGGATCGCCTTTTAAAAGAGAAGGAACATTGGGATCTATAACTGAAATAAGC
>JBNJGV010000095.1:0-2728 GCA_051819785.1 Nanobdellota archaeon
TTTTATGCAGTACGAGAAATTCCTGTAATAAATGATGTTACATATGAAGATGCTGTAAAATCAGGTATTCACCATACAGCAGAAATAATATCTTCAGGCGTTGACTCGCCGGGCACTATTTTATCCAAAGCTGATAAAAAATTTATAGAAATATTTGAAAACGCAGATCTTGTAATAAGCAAAGGCCAGGGAAATTATGAAGGACTTTCAAAAGTAAAAAGAGATGTATTTTTTCTTTTAAAGGCAAAGTGCCCTGTAATTGCTGAAGATATTGGAGTTAATGAAGATGATATAATAATCAAAGGGATTAATATTAAGCCTGAATTATCTTAATTTGTGACTTGCCGAAAACTAGAATTTTTTGTTTTGCAACTAATTATATAAATTCTCAGACAAAAGCTCTGTCTTGTACCCCCAAAGATTTGAGTTGCCTTACCAAGCAAGAGCTGAGTAAGGAGACCGAAAATTCGGGAAAAGGCAAAAAAGAAATGAGGGCGTCGTAGAGACGCGATTTATCGCGTCTCCATAGAGTTAAGACGCGATAAATCGCGTCTCTACGGTTAAATCATTGCAACAGACAATTTCAAAATATGCTAATCTCAAAATCAATCTTTAAGCCAAACCTCCACTCTTCGGTTTTTTGATCGGCCTGAATTATTTAAGTTGGATGCAACAGGCAGTTCTTCAGAAACACTTATCTCTTCTATATTTATAATTCCCCTTGCCCTTAATTCATCTGAAATAACTTTAACTCGCTTTGAACCAAGATCATAATTATACATATAATCTCCGTGAGAATCTGTAAATCCTGCAAGAATAACCTTTTTATCAAAATTTTCATCTTTCTCCAAAAAAGATACCACTCTTTTTAGATCTCTTTGAGCTCTGTTATCCAAAATATAACTGTTAGTTCTAAACCTAAAGTTTACAGAAAGCCTTTTTCCCTTTTTTACTGCTTTTAAATACTGATTAAATATTTTCTTATTCTGATATTTATAATCTTCTTCTATTTTATGGGTAAATTCTTTTACAGCAAGATCTGCAAAACCAAGATCCCTGGCAATTTTTTGTCCTCTGTCAGAAAGAGCATGATTTATAAAACTATTTACATGTGAATTTTCAGGCACTGAAGGACTATAGAAATAAAGTCTTCTTGAGAGAGGATAGTCTTCAGTTGCTACAGTAAAAAAAGTTGGAAATACTTTGGCACCGCCCTTAAAATAAACTCCTATGGCTTTTGAATTACCAATATAAGGAAGCCCTGTAAAACCTATTGCGAAACGATTTTCAGCAACATCATCAGAAAGTTTCTGATTAGAGTCATATCTTTTTGCGTTTTTTACTAATGGTTGTTTATTTAGCACAAGTTTTTTAAAAGTATCAAAAGTACCTGAATTATTATCTCTTGCATAAACTTGAATTTTTCCGTTTTTAATAGCACCTGTATCTTTCCAGTTTGTAATATCACCCTTGAATATTGAATTCAACAGACTTACAGAAGCTGATTTAATAGTGTTGGAAGGATGGACAATAACAGCAATTCCATCAAGAGCTGATATATGTTCTGAGGCAAAAGATTCCATATCACCAACAAATTTTAACTTTTCAACTTCCTTTTTCTTGATTTTTCTCGAAGCCATAGCGATATCGCATTTTCCAGCCTCCAAGGATTTAAAGCCTGTTGAAGAGCCGTAAGCTTCTATATCTATAGTTAATATAATATTATTTTTTTTACCCGTAATTACTTTTTCTTCCTGATTATCTTTTATTTTGACAGATACGTCTGAGCATCCAATTTTTTTCAAATAATCTTCTGCCAGCCTGGGAGCAAATCTTGCACCTATAGTATTTGATCCATGAAGTGTAAGTATATTTACAGTTTCTATTTTTAAAGGATTCAATATAATTTCTGCAGCTTCCCCTGCTCTTAGCCACTCATTAGCAGTCTGCAATCCGTCTGCTGAAACTTGTACAGAAAAATTTTTGGTACTAAGCCCCGGAAAAAAAACATAGCCATCTTTATCTGACTTTTTACTAAGATTAACATCTTCTATCTTAATCTTAACAAGAGCACCTTCAACCGGGTTTCCATCCTTTTCCTTTACTTTTAATGTAAAATTATACTCTTTTTTTTCTTCTTTATCAGAGCTTTTATTTTCAAAACCTGCTGTGTCATTATAAATGTAAAAGCAGCCAGTAGAAATAATCGCTACAACAAAAACCAGTAAAGCTATTATCCCAAGCGTTTCCTTATCCCTAAACATCACAGAACTCCTTTTTTAAAATCCTTAAAATATTAAAAAAGAATTAATACAAAACTTTTGTTAAGCTTTTGCTAGGAAAAGAAGAATAATTTATGATCTTATCAGATTAAAAAACAGCTGAATTACAATGGAGATTTGAAATAGATATCTACAGGAATTTTTGAAGCTATAGTTAAAACTAAACTCTGGAATCGCTTTTATAGTAAAAATTTTTCAATGGTTCCCAATCTTATATCCCTACTTTTCAAAAAATAAGTATCTTGTACAAAAATATACTCAAGTCTGTTTTTTTCTTAGATTTATTCTGAAAATACAAAATCCTCACCGATTTGGTGAGGATTTTGTCAGAGATATGAAGACCGCTTAAAGCGGTCTTTTTTATCTAAATAGTAATGCTTATATTTATTACTTGCTTCCAAACATTGCATCTTCCATTTCAGCAATTGCGCCGTCTGCATCGGCAA
>JBNJGV010000096.1:0-2718 GCA_051819785.1 Nanobdellota archaeon
CATAGAAATCTGCCCATCCTGAAGAACAAGAATTTTATCTGCATTAACTGCTATGGAAGGTCGGTCAGAAACAACAACAAGAGTAGTTTGACTTTGTTTCAAAGCCTTCATAGTCATTATAAAGTTTTTTAATCCAGTGTCATCAAGATCTTTATGAGGAGAATCCATAACAACAAGCCGTGGATCATCATACAAAGCTCTTGCCATTGAAACCATCTGTGAC
Organism: Nanobdellota archaeon; assembly: GCA_051819785.1. Taxonomy (GTDB): domain Archaea; phylum Nanobdellota; class Nanobdellia; order Woesearchaeales; family DSVV01; genus CAZBGG01. The sequence continues at coordinate 224 of JBNJGV010000096.1, forward strand.
TGTGAAGATGAAAGATTTGCTCCGTCTTCGCATATAACAGTATTGTAGCCTTCATGAAATTTTAAAATTATATTATGGGCTAAGGCTTTTTTTGCAGCCTCAGTTACTTTCTCAGAATCAGGCTCTGACATTCCTGCAATATTTTCATCAACTCTTCCGGGAAACAAATTCTTTTCCGATGGAAGATACCCTGTATGTTTACCAAGGTCTTCTCTGTTCCACTGGGAAACATCTGCACCATCAACAGTAACTTTACCTGAGGCAGGATTAACTATCCCAAGGCAGAGTTTTGCAAGCAAACTCTTTCCTGAACCTGATGGACCGGTTATAACAAGGGATTCTCCGGGCTGAAGACTGAAATTTATATTTCTTAAAACAGGCTTGCCGTTTAATGAATAAACAACTTTTTCAAAACCCAGTTCTCCTTTGGGATCGGGAAGCTTAAATTTATCTTCAGCTTCTGCCTGCTTAAGATAATATTTAAGCCTTTTTAATGCTGCAAAAGCTTTAACAGACTCCCTTGAAGAATCAAAAATTTTTTCTATGGGCAGAAAAATTCGCCCTGTTATAATAAAAGCCCCAAACATTGCTCCAGAAGAAATATTATCATCAAAAAAAAGAAGTGCACCGTAACAAAAAACACCAGTTACAGTAGCAAGGCTTATAAAATTAATACCAGCTGATACAAGTGCTTTTACTTTTTCAGCCTCTATATTGTTTTTTTGTTCCTGAGCTGAATCCTTAATATATTTATCTGATATATTCTTCCATATACCAAGACCTTTGACTGTTTCATTTTTTTTAACAGCAGTATCCATAAAACTTCTCATCTCATCAAAGATCATATCAGATATTACATACCTGTCCTTTGAATACTTTCTGAACAAAATATAAATAATAAAAGAAAGCGCTGCTCCTGAAAAAGCAATAAAACATATAGTTTTATTAATATAAAGAAGAACAGCAAAAAATATTATAACCCAGGGAATATCAAAATAATTAATTACTTTACCGTCAGAAAGAGCATCCCTTAAAAGTTTTAAATCGCTGAGCCCTCTTTTATAATCACTGTTATTTCCTTTTTCCGGAGACATCATCTGCTCAGAGCATTCAGGTGCAATTTCAGTATCTATATAACCAGATGCCCTGAGCATTAAATACTTTTTTGCAAAATCTGTTATAAAATAAAACAAAAGAGCAATAAGAAGCCCAACAGTTAAAGCCATCAAAGACTGAGAGCTGAAACTGAACAACACTTTATCATGCACAGCCATTACATACAAAGGCACACTTAAATATAAAATATTCAAAAATATGGAAAGCAGAAACATTAAAACAAAATATTTAACAGCTTTTTTTATAACTTTATTCATCAACTCCTCCGAATTTATTTTCAGCCGGGTAAACTAAAACAGATATCCGGCCTGTTAAACAATTATTGTGGTTTTATCATCTGAGAAAAAACTTCATCTTTTGAACCAGACATTTTGACCTGACCCTTTTCCAGAACAAGTATCTTATCAGTCTGATACAAAAGATCAGGTTTATGTGTAATCATAACTGCAACAGCATTTGAAGCTCTTATATTTTTTAAGGCATTTACAAGAGCCTTTTCACCTTCTTCATCAAGGTTGGAATCGGGTTCATCCAAAATAATAAAACCTGGATCACCGTACAGGGCCCTTGCCAGTCCGACTCTTTGTCTCTGACCTCCTGAGAGGTTCATACCGTTTTCACTTATATATGTATTATATCCAAGGGGCAGTCTGAGTATAAGATCATGTGCTCCTGAAACCTCTGCAGCCTTTAATACTGCTGAAGAATCTTTTTTACCAAGCCTTGCTATATTTTCTTCAACAGTTCCTGGAAACAGCTCAACATCCTGGGGAAGGTAACCTATATTTTTACCAAGAATATCCTGATTTATTTCAGCGGTTTCAATATTATTAAGAGTTACTTTTCCCTGTGAAGGCGCCCATATACCAAGAAGCATTCTGCATAAACAGGTTTTGCCTGCACCGTTATGACCCGCAAGCCCGAGTATCTCTCCGGGATTAACTGTGATATTAATATCCTGTAAAATATTTTGATCTTTTAAGGTAAGACTTGCATTTTCAACATTGAGACTGCCTTCGAGTTCTTTAAGATCAACAGTTTTTCCCGGATTATAATTTTTAAGCAGCTCATCAAGACTTTTATACGCAGTTATAACAGAAGATGTCTGTTTCCAGGCTGCTATTGCCTGATCAATGGGAGCAAGAGCCCTGCCCATTATTATTGAAGCTGCAATTATTACTCCGGCCTGTGCTTCATTGTTAATAACAAGAGCTGCACCAACACCGAAAATTATAACCTGCATCATTGCTCTGAAACTCACACTTACAGCTAAAAGAGACTGATTTTTTTTAGTAAAATTGTGGTTATGCTCTACATCTTTGTCATTATATCTTTTGAAAAAATTAAAAGAGTTTTTTATCATTCCCATACTTTTTATC